>NZOP01000018.1 GCA_002693165.1 Nitrososphaerota archaeon | reverse complement strand
AGATGAATTCGAAGGGTTAAAACTAAGTCATGCAACTTTTCTCAGAAGATTGTATGAAGACGGGTGCATGTCAAACCTATTTCATATAGGTTCAAGAGCAGCTACAAAAGACGAATGGGATTTTATGAACAAAGATGACATAACAATAATTGATATGGAAAAGATATATGAATTAAATACAGGATTAAAACAATTCAAAGATACATTAAGCAGTTCAAATGATGTGTACGTAAGTATAGACTTGGACGTAATGGATCCAGCATTTGCACCAGGAGTTGGAAATCCAGAGTCAAACGGCATGACTAGTAGAGAAATATTTGAATTCATTTATTGTCTGGATAATTTCAAGCTAACAGGATTTGACATTGTAGAGCTTATACCTGCATACGATAACGGGTCGACATCAGTTTTAGCGGCAAATTTACTTGCTGAACTTATTTGCATTGCAGACAAACGCTAATTATTTGAACTGAGGCCTGTCTGAGATAAATCTAGAGAGAGGAAGCTCATCAGTTATCATTCCATTTGAAAGTTTTTTACAATGTTCAATCAATTCAGATAATGACATTGTAATTATTTCTCCAGAATATCGATCGCGAACCTGAAATTTTTTACTTTCAACTTCATTTTTGCCTAAAACAAGGATAAACGGCAGCCATTCTTTCTCAGCTTCACGAACCTTTTTACCCACAGATAGATCACGATCATCAAAATCAACTCGGAAGCCAAAACTGGATAACTCTTCAAGACAATCTAATGAAACATCATGAAAATCTTGTGATAATGGAATTATCCTAATCTGTGTCGGACATAACCAGAATGGAAGGGAAGGAGTTTTACCTTCTCTTTGCACTTTAGCTGCTTTTTCCAATAAAGCATACAAACATCTTTCTATAGCTCCACTAGGGGAATTATGTAAAATAATTGGAATCTTCTTATCTCCATTCTCGTCGACATAGTCAATGCCATATCTTTCAGCATTTTCAACATCAATTTGATCAGTAGACAGAGCAGAAGCCTTACCCAAATTATCAATGAAATTAAATTCCCATTTGAATATGAAGTAAAAGAATTTTTCAGGCCAGATTTCAATGAATATAGGTCCATTCCAATCTTTAGCAATACGTTTAATGAAATCAATATTTTCGTCATAGAAATCTTGAGTAACTCGAATTGCCAATTCGTAATCATCTTGATTAAAACCAATTCCCTGAAGAACGTCTCTAGATAGATTAAATCTTTTTAATATTTCTGACTTGGACTCTTCAATGTTACGACATAATGCATGACAATCAGGCATGGTAAAAGCACGTAATCTCCTTAGTCCTACCAATTCACCAGATTTTTCACGACGAAAACTATAACGAGTCAATTCATATAATTTAACAGGTAATTGTTTATGAGATATAATAGAATCATGGAGCATTAGAAACTGTCCAAAACAAGCACTAAATCTCAAAAATAAGTTTTTATTATCGGAATTAACAATGTATTGCCTCGCAGGAAAACGATTAAGATAACTAGCAAGGCTAGGATGATTGGAATCATACATGATAGGAGTTTCTACTTCCAATGCACCATATTTCTTAACTTCGGATGTAACATATTTTTCCAACAAAGATTTAATGAATCGCCCTTTAGGATAAAAACGTAAATTACCAGAATCAGAACCAGGTTCATAATCAACCAAAGATAATTTTTTCATTAATTCGACATGAGGAGGATGAGATGTAACAACTCTGGATTTGCTTAATTCATATTTCTGTAATGCCTTAAGATTTTTAAAATTATTATAATTAAATTTCTCTACTGAGTCAATATTACCATCAGCAGACATTATCAAATATTTGGACTCTAAGCGTTCTTCAGATTTTAAAGCATCACTTTGATGGGATTCTGTACTATCCGAAGTAATTATTTTTAATTGTTCGGCCAGAGGATGTCCCTTTACACGAATAGTAAATGATTTATTCCAGCCAAATGGACTACTCTGAACATCATTACCTTCGTCAGATAAACTAGTCTTGAATTGATTCAATAATGATATAGCTTTAGATGCATTTGCAAGATCATCACTCAGATGAGAATATGGATAAACTACAACACGATTGCAATTTAAATTATCAAGTGAAGATTTAATATCGGAAAGAGAATTTTTAATTGTATTCTCGTTATCCTGGGATTCTAAACAGGTGAATAGAACTACAATATCGTCATATCGTTTTAGATTAGTATCAGAGTCCTCAGCTATATCAATCTCTTTTTTAATTGCCTGATATTCAATATAATCAGAATGTAATAGTAGAATTCTCATATTTATACCTAATATCTTGCTCGTTCAGATTTTCTTAATTCTTTTGTAGATTTTTTCCAAGATTTATAATGTTCTGTACAAAAATATACTTTATTTGAATCAGAAGATATAGAAAATTCACTTGAATCTACATTTTTACTACTCATAGAACGTATAGCAGAATTTGTGCAATTACTCACAGAACAATCCACACCCTTACTAATTTTACCCATTACGATCCTAATTGATTAATCGTATTTTGATATTTAAAGGATTGATGTAGAAAATGTAATAAATGACAATGCAAATTATCAGAATACTTGTTAGAAAAATTAAGACCAAAGATAGACCCAATTAGTAATAAAATTGGAGCAAAAATTGCCAAATTCAACATATCCCCAACAGCAATTAGCATAGTGGCTTTAGTTTTTGCATTAATTTCAGGATTATATTATTCGAAAACTATATTTGGCGATGTAATACTAGGATTTGATAGTCACATAATTGCAGGAATATTTTTACTATTATCAGGAATATGCGATTTATTAGATGGAGCAGTAGCACGAGCTACAAAAACAGCTTCCCGTAAAGGTTCTTTCATAGATTCTACACTAGATAGAATTGCAGAAATATTTATTTTTTCAGGAATTATTTTAGGACAATATGCAGAACCAATTATTGTATTATTAGCACTGGCAGCATCAATAACAGTAAGCTACACCAGAGCAAAAGCAGAATCATTACAGGTTAAATTACAGGGAATAGGAATGGGTGAAAGATCAGAAAGATTACTAATACTAATAATATTAAGTTTTGCGTCATTAATAAGAGAAGCAATGATAATAATAATAATTATATCATTCATAACAATAATACAAAGATTTAAATCAGCGACAGATAGATTAAACTGAATTAATATTTAGTACGTTTATGCCGTTCATTTTTAGCTCTGACTTTTACTAAACCATAATGTACTGCACAAGAAATACAATAGTATTTTATTGTTTTTTGTGAAGCAATATATGTTCCTGCAGCCCTTAATTCACGAGCTAAAGTAGGTTCAACCAAAGTTACTCGTCCGGTTTTCTTTTTTGCCTTATCTTTAGGAACCAATGTTCCACAATTACTACAAGATATAGAGTCAGAATGACCTTTTCCTCCCTTCGCTCTACCACCACTTTTTCGTTTTTTCGGCATATTATTATAAATATGTAAATTTGCTTATGCATAAATCTTATGGAAGTATAATTTTTTTGTGAAATAATTGGTCAATATATGTATAACTGGACATATATCAATAGACAAAATTACCAATCAACAAAACAAAGAACTATCAATAGGAGGACCGCCATGTTATGCAGGAATTGCTAGTAAAAATTCAAAAACAAATGTATCAATTTATACAAAAATTGGATATGACTTCCCAAAAAAATACACAAAATGGTTAAAAACAAATAATTTAACCACAATAAATAATATATCAAAGAAAAACACAACAAAATTTGAAATCATAGAATCAAATAATAATAAAGAATTAAAATTAATCAATAAATGTGAAAATATAGAATTATCTGAATTAGATAATAACAAGTATGATGGAATATTAATTAGTCCAATAGTAAATGAAATATCAAAATCAAATAACAATATAATTAATAACTTTGAACAAAAAACAATGTTAGATCCACAAGGATATCTAAGAAAATTCAACAGCAAAGGAACATGTAAATTAAGGAATTATAATTTAAATGAACTACCAAAAACAGATATTATCAAAGTGAGTAAAGAAGAATCAAAAAAAATTACTAAAATCGAAAATTTTTTAGAAAGTTTAAAAAAAATTTCTAAACATTATTCAATAGTAATAGGAACAAATAGAAATATCACAACTTATCTAATTTCTAAAAATAAAATTTACAATATTGAATATATCAAAAAAAGAAAATTATATGATACAATAGGATTAGGAGACATACTAGACGGAATATTTTTTAGTAATTATCTTAAAGGAGAGGAGATATCATGGGCATTATCATTAGGAATTGCATGTGCTTCATCAAGAAATGGGACAGGTATAAAAAAAATTAAAATAACATCAAATTATGAAGAAGAAGCATATAAAATATATAACAATATAAAAAATATTCAATAATACAAATAAATTGTGAATTTCTGAAATGAATAATGTAAATAATAGACTTGTTAAATTAATAGAAACAAATACTAACAATTATACAAGTGTAATAATTGGATGTAAATCTTCTAATTCATCATGTAAATATTGTGAATATAATATAATCACCATAGGTACAAATCGTCAATCAAAAATAATAATTGATGATAAAATAGGATTTGTTAATATTGATTATATTTCATATAAAGAATTAATAAATTCTAATAAGAATTATTCATATAAATTATTAAATTGTAAAGTTCTTGAAGATGACATATTAGGAATTTCTAAATACATTATCGACTTACAAAAGAATAAAAATAAAATTATAAAAAATCAGATTCATTCAACATTAATTAATTTAACATCAGAAATACAAAAAAGTTCCAAAGCAATAAATAAATCTTTATTTTTAGATGCAGATTATTGGATAATGTCTGCAAGCTACAAGTTAATCAATTTAATTATATTATTAAATGGAAAAGTAGTTTATCCATCACATTTATTAGAACAATTAAAAAATTCTCAAATTAATTATAACATAGATAATTGTTATTCATTATTAAATTTAGAAATGTCAACAAAATCAGCTACTAAAAGAAGGCTAGAAGTAATTAACAAACTATATCTTTCATTTTCAGATTTATTAAAAATTGACTCAGAGCATTTAAATTTACAAATGGAATTATTAGAGAAAAAAATTGAATATTTAACAAATAACCAAATGATTGCAAATGCATATTGTTTAATTGGTAATGAAATTAATATTTTAGTAAATAAAATTTATAAAAATTATTGTTTATTTAATAATATGACCCCACACGATTATAAAATATTAAGTGAAATTATTGATATAAATGGAAAAAATAGAGTGTCAAAATCAATAATGAATATGATACCATTAACAAATAATGAATCAACGATTACAACGAAACTAATAATGTTAAAAAAATTAACAAATACAATAAGAAATCAGGTAAAATATTGAAAACTTATTAGCATTTTTAAATCAAAATAAAATAAAGTGTTAATATGAAAGCAGTAATTCTTGCAGGAGGGCTCGGTAAGAGAGTAAGGCCATATACTCTATTTTTACCAAAACCAATGCTTCCACTTGGTGATAAGCCAATAATAGGTCATGTTATTAATTGGATTAAAAAACAAAACATCAATGAAATAATTATTAGTTCTTCATATATGAACGAAACTATTGAAAATTATTATGGCAATGGGAAAAAATATAATGTAAAAATTAAATATGTAAAATCAAAAAAGCCCCTAGGAACAGCAGGACAATTAAAAAATGCAGAAAAATATTTAAAAGGTTCATTTTTATGTTTATACAGTGATTCAATATTTTATTTTAATATAAATAATGCAATAAAATTTCATAAAAAAAATAAATCCATAGTTACAATGATATTAACTGAATATGAAACACAATTAAAATATGGAATGATTGAAATAAATAAAGACAAATCGATTAAATACTGGAAAGAAAAACCAAAAATTAATGGATTAATCAATACAGGTTGTTATATAATGAATAAAGATTTTTTCAAATATATACCAAAAAACAAAGTATATAATATGGACAAATCATTTAAGAAATGTCAAAAAGATAAAAATAAAATATTTGGGTATAAAGTGAATGGAAATATATTAGATTTAGGCGATAAAGAATCCTATGAAAAAAGTTTTAGAGAATTTAGTAAAGTGAAAAAAAATGCAAGATAATATATTATTAATTGAAGACAAATTGGTAGATAACTTTAATCCAATTACACTTACAAAAACTTCAATGGAATTACAATTTGGAAAGAATAGTCTATATAATGAAATAAATAATAAATTACAATCTAAAAATACAGATTTATTTGTAAGAAAACATCTAATTGAAAAATCAAAAAAAATATTCCGCAATGCATCAATAAATAAAATAAAATCAGACGGNGATATCTATATAGTTAATTCNCTAATCAATCCAAATAATCAAAATATTTATAAATTATTCAAAAATAAAGGAAAATTTATAGCAAAATCAAACAATAAATTAGTGTGTGCAAAAATACCAACGTCAATTATTAANGATATNCAAGAATTAGAATCTTTTAAGATTATCAATAAAATTTTAAGAATAAAAAAATATCCAATTAAAANTATTGATAAATCANCATTAATTAAGTTTCCATGGGAATTATTAAAAGAATCATCTAAAGCAATTAATAATCAATTTAAATTATTAAATAAAATACCAAATCAAAAAATAAATAAATCAACTACTAACAATAAAAAATTATGGATTTCAAAAAAAGCAAATCTTATAGATAAAAATAAAATATTTTTTGATACAAATAAAGGACCAATAATTATCGANGATGGTGCATTAATTGAACCATTTTCTTTTATTATGGGTCCAACTTACATTGGTAAAAATACTAAAATCAATGGCGCACGAATATACTCCAAAACAAGTATTGGAAATAATTGTATAATTGGCGGTGAAATAGAANGTTCAATAATACATGAATATACAAATAAAGCACATTTGGGATATATAGGNCATTCAATAATAGGATCTTGGGTTAATATCGGTGCATTAACAACTAATTCAAATTTAAAAAATACATATGGAAAAATTAAAATCAATATCGGTAGAAAAAAAATACTTACAAATGAAATTAAATATGGATGCATGATAGGCGATAATGTAAAAACTTCAATCGGATCATTAATTTTTACNGGAATTAATATTGGNCCATGTTCACAATTNTATGGTTACACNTCAGAAAATATTCCAGCNTTTACAATATATAATAATTTAAAGAAAANAGAACTANTAGAATCAAAAATTAATAAAATTATCTTAACACAATCAAGAGTAATGAAACGTAGAAATATTTCTCAAACAAACCATGATAGAAAACTATTAAGAGATTTATTCAAAATGACAAATAAGGAAAGAAAATATATGAAAGTAAAAAAAGGAGTAATTAATATTTGAAATATAAAAATGAACTTGATGTAAGTAACATTAAAAGAATAGATAAATCNGGATTATTCAAACAATATGAAAATTGGCCANAATATGCAAAAAAAGCAATCAATATTNTGCCNAATTTACCAACAAATAATGNNATCGACAAAATAATATTTATTGGAATGGGAGGCTCTGCAACATCAGGAGACATAATACAAAGTTGGTTAAGAGAAGACTTGCAAATACCATTTGAAGTTCTAAAAGATTATCAATTACCAGGATATGTTAATAAATCAACACTAGTAATAGGTGCGTCGATTTCAGGGGAAACACGAGAAACAATATCAGCTTGTATTGAAGCAAAAATTAAAAAAAATGCAANAGTAGCAACAATTTCTGCTGGAGGAACACTAGAAGAAATTAGTAAAAAATACAACATACCACATACAAAAGTACAATTAGCATTAATGCCAAGAGCAAGTTTATTATACGCATTATTACCAGCAGTGAACTTACTTGCAAATTTAAAATTAATTAAATCTCCTAAAAATGAATTTAAAGACATGATGAATTTACTAGAAATAAAAAGTAAAAAAATAAATAAAGAAATCGAATATNAAAAAAATATTGCAAAACAAATTGCTAATGATATATTAGAATTAGATAACCCTCCAACAATATATTCAGGTCAAACCTTATACGCACCAGGATATAGATTTAAAGCATCATTAAATGAAAATTCAAAGATACGAGCACAACATATTTTACTACCTGAACTTTGTCANAATGAAATACAATCATGGGGGAAAAATCCCGATAATAAAATCACATCAATCTTTTTAAGAGATGATAATGAAAGTCCTGAACAAAAAGAAAGATTTGANTCATTAAGTCAATTATTAATTAAAATGGACATAACACCACTAGAAATATTCACTGAGGGAAAAACAAAGCTAGGAAGAATTATAAACATGATATATTTACTAGATTATGTTTCACTATATTTAGCAATATTAAAAAATATAGATCCAACCCCNACTCCAAATATTGACGAAATAAANAAATTATTAAAAAAACGATTTTCCAACATATATTAAATTACGCCAACAAGACTAGCAAGTTCTTTTCTAGAAGCTTTCCCAAGAATTTCAGCGCTTTTCTCAGGAGAAATAGTATTTACATATANGCCAAAACCATTTTCAAACCCATTTTTAGGAATTAATTTTGGATATATTTCAATATGCCAATGTAATTCNCCNTCTGGNTCATTTAGTGAATTATGAAATACAAGACTATATGAAGGATTTTTTAAAATATTATCCATTCCGCCCAAAGTAGAACGAAGAATTTGTGCAAGATCCTCTAATTCTTGNACATTTAATGAAGAAAATGATNATTGATGAGATTTAGGATATATCCAAAATTCAAAAGAATAAGTAGATGCCCACGGACAAAAAGCAAAAAAGTTGACTGTAGAAATAATTTGTCTAGGACCNCCAGTTTCAAGATTTATAATACGACACATTGGACAAATTCCCAAATCCAATAAAGTTTGTTTAGACGAATTAATTTCAGCAACAAGTACAGGAGGAGGAATTGGAAAATTAGAAATTTCAATACTATTGTGGACAGAATTTCCACCAGCATATTGACCAGAATTAATAATAATTTGTAAATTTTTCATATCAGTAGAAATCATATCAGTATAAACAGATTGAGTTGTTTTTAATAATTTGAATAATTTAGAAATACTAAGTTTATTAATTTTTTTATGACTCTTATCAGCAATATAGATGGTTTTTTGAGTTTTTTGTTCAATATTTGAAACATTTTTAGCATCAATATGAGAAGTTTCAAGCTCGAAAAAAGAAAGAACTTCAGTTTTTATGANATTATCAGAAGTATCTAATTTACAAATAGAACAAGAATCATCTGAAGATTTATTATTTGTAGAAAAATATCGATCAACATCGTCGTCAGGACTCACTAAAACAAATTCTTCAAGAAAATAATCCTTACGTAATTCTTTCAATTATACTCATTAAACATCTACAGTTTATAGGTTTTTAATATAATCAATAAAGTTATAAGTCAAAATAATTCGAAACAATATAATGAAATTATTACTAGTAAGGCATGGGCAATCAACGTACAACTTAGCAAATAAATTTACNGGATGGAGAGACCCTCCATTATCAGAATTAGGAAAGAATCAAGCAGAAGAAACAGCAATAAAATTGCAAAAATATCATATTGANGTGGTATATTCTAGTTCATTAATNAGAGCAAAACAAACAGCAGAAATAATTATTAAAAATCATCCAAATTCACCTAAAGAAATAATATCAAATCCACTATTAAATGAAAGAAATTATGGAAATTGGGCTGGAAAAAATAAAGATGAAGTCAAAAAAGACATTGGAGAAAAAGAATTTCAGGCCGTAAGAAGAGGTTGGGACGAACCACCTGAAGGAGGAGAATCATTAGAAGATACCGCAAATAGAGTAAAAGAATGGANNGAAATGATTNATAAACAACATACNAATGATGAGANTATTTTAGTAATCTCGCATGGAAATACAATTAGAGCAATATCAGTAATTTTTGGTATAAATACAAAGGAAAATATTCAAAATTTCGAATTAAAGACTGGAGAAATATTTATCATTTAATAAGAATATCGCCACCCTCTTGTCTAAATAAATCTTCAATTTTTTCTGCATTTCGTATTATTTCCATAGATTTATTCTTTCGATGTAATAAAATCACAGGTTTAGTTTGACAATGAAATGGCATATTAAAAACAATAGAATAAGCACCAACATTTCTAAAAACAACTAGATCATTTATTTCAGTATGTGGAAAATCAGCGTCAACAGGAAGTTGAAAAACATCCAATGAATCACACAATCGGCCGCCAATAGAAACNTCNCCATAACTAATTGAATTAGATTTAGAAATTATATCAATTGGATATTTATGTTTCATTAAAGCAGAATCCAAAAGTAAATGATANCCAGAATCTATAATTAAGAAATTCCCATCAGAAAATGTTTTTTTATTTACAATTTTAGAAATTAATATCGAAGATTCAGCAGAAAGAAACCTTCCACTTTCAACAATTAAAGTTGGCGTGTAATTAATTTTTTCAATAAATTGATTAANTTTGTCGGTAATAAGAGCCCCAATATATTCAGGGGAAGGAACAGATTCAGTATATTCAACAGGCATGCCACCACCAATATCAAGAATATTTATTGAAAAATCAGAGATTTCATTTTTTAATTCACCGATAAAAGTATTAAGTAAATCAATGGTATTAATAAAACAAGAAGGGTCAATAATTTGAGTTCCTAAATGGAAATGTATTCCATTAAAAATTAGATTGTTAGAGTCATAAATTTGATGAATGATAAATTTTGCATTATCATTAGTAGATCCGTCCATAGGTACGCCAAATTTACCATTTTTGAATGATGCACTGATGTCAGCATTAACATATATTTCAGGATTTATTCTAACTAATACATCAACTGTAACGTTGAGAGATTTTGCAGCTTCATTAAGATTTACATAGCCATTAAATGATCCAATAACAATTCTATTGATTCCATTCTTCAAAACCTCAACATATTCAGATTTTTCTTCAGTAACACTAGTATAAATTATATTATCAACATCACCTCCACATTTAAGAAAGAAATATATTTCTCCAATAGAAGTTAAATCAAAGACAAGACCTTCTTCAATAAAAATTTGAATTAATGATGGATTAAAATTTGATTTGAAAGAATAAGAAATTGCAGTTTTTCCAGTATAATTATTAAAAGATTTTCTCAAAACTTCTACATTATTTCTAAGAATATTTTCTTCGATTACATATACAGGAGTTCCAAATTTTGATGCAATACGTTTAATTTCAAAATCTGATAATTCAGATTGTATATTATTGAATTTTGAAATTTTTTGAATATTTGTATTAGACAATTTTTATATTATTTAGTTCCAATTACGATTTCAATAGTCGAGACATTGCGTTTTTCATCACCGAGAATCTCAGTATCGATTGCTATGCTTTTTGTTGAATATTTTCCTTTACTAAGTCTTTCAGTAATTATTTGAGCTACATCAACTGCACGAGAAATAACCATTCCTCTGCCTTTAATAACTATTTCACTAGAATGACCAAGTTGTATAAGACCAGACATTGCATAGCTCATTACAGGTTTTTTACCAACATAAATATGATTTTCAGGTCGNGNATTAACAGAAGGCGGACTACTTTCTGGCACAACAGTATTAACAGAAGGCGGACTACTTTCTGGCACAACAGTATCGGGAGTGGAGTTTTCAGAAGATATTTCTNCAGGATTAGATCCAANATGTTCATTATCGTTTGTATTAATATCAGACATTTTTGTAGATTGTTTATCAAAAAATTCTTATTTAAACATAGTGTTAGATATCAATTTAGTTCTCTGCGTTCTTATGGAATAATACAGGAATTTATATAGAATACCAGTATACGGATTTTGTGATAGAATATGCCTAAAGCATACATTTTAATCAATACAGAACCAGATGTTGAAGAAGAATTTATAGAAGAAGTCAATAAACTAGATGGAATAGTAGAAGTAGCTTCAGTATATGGNAGATATGATTTTGTTGTAATTGTTAAATCAGACACAATGGAAAAAGTTAAAGATATAATTACTTGGAAAATTAGAAGAATCAGAAGTGTAAAATCAACAATAACATTAATCGGAGTATAATAAATTACAATAATGCTTCAAGTGGAACATTTTGAGAAGTTCCATCAGGATATGAGCGTCGTATAGTCAACGGAAGAGCANCAGCATCAAGTTCTTTAATTGCCAATTTTATAGGATCATTAACTGAAGAAGGGACTTTAATAAATGGAGGNGCGCCAAAAGATAGTTGTAAGGCTCGAGAACCTATAATTTTTGCCCGTTCAAANCTTGTAAGANNAGATGGNCCAATTTCAACCTTAAATTCNTGTTTTGTCATGTTATTAACCTAATAATTTACTAAAGTTTTATGCAACTGTTAATTCTCACTATTTTATATCTTATAACATAATAAATTTTTCTATANATTACAATATATTATAAATATTAAAAATCATATCAAAATATATCATTATGAATTCAATAACAAGAAATAANGTCAAGATCACTATAGGAACTTCTGAATTATATGGAGAAATATCAAAACACTTGGCACCAGTCATAGTTAATCAAATATTAATGAAAAAAAAATTAAGTGGTCCAATAGCAAAAGTTCAAGATATATTTGTTTACAGCCCATTAGGCATAATTGCAGGATTACAAAAACCAAAAACAGACTTTAAAACAGGAGATATTGCATTTTATGCGTCAAATGGCTCAATTTGTTTATTTAAAAAAGATACACGAATAAAAACTAAAATGACACTAATTGGAAAAATTACTAAAAATATTAACAAATTAAATAATATAAAATCTGGAGAAATTTTAATAATAGAAATATTGAGTGAAGNATGATTATGAATATAAAGGAAAAAATCAGATATATCGATCTTGCATCAACAATTATTTCACTAATTATGATAACAGGAATTATATACTTTGTAATAGATTCNGACTTCCAAATATTTATGAATGTTAGGTTAATAATTTTTGCAATAATATTCTCAATAATTGGATTTTTTTTGTCAAGAAAAAGATTAGAATTATTTGATGAAACTTTGTAAGATTATCTTGTAAATAAGGAATTAAAAAGAGAAAGTCCTGCAAGAATAGCTTCTTCGCTTCTTATAGTTTCAACACCTTGATCAGGAAATAAATTAATCAGAATTAAATTAGATTTATCAATTTTTTCACGAGATAATACAGACATCAATCCAGTTTTTGGTGAACCAAAGGCAATTATGATACTAGAATGAGATTTTTCATCAAGTTTATCTAATATTAATTTAGATGACNAATGAAAATNATCNCCAAATTTAGATGTAATAATTTTTATATCGTAATCATTAGAAGTTAAAACATCCTTAAGAGAATTATTAAAAACAACATCATAACCCCAATAATCAACAGGTTTAATTCTTTGTAATTGAAAATACTTTCCTTGATGTGAGATAGAAATAATTTTGACAGTAATAATTTTATTAATTGGAATATTATCATTTATAATTCCATATCTATCTAAACCAATATCAATAATTGACATTTTTAGTTTTTTATCAAATTTAGTACAAAGTCCATCTCGAATATCAACAATTTCAGGATTATATTGTCGATTAACTGTATGAGATGGAATACGAAGAGGAGGGAGTGTTCCAGCTAACTTAAGTTCTTTTTTTATTGGAAAAAGATTTTTTCTCAAATACTGCGGAGTAACGAGATACCTAAGAAGAAGTAAAATAAATTCATTATCAGAACGACCTTTATTTTTATAAACGTGAATTTTTGTAACTTTAAAAATTGAAATCGCACGAGCAATTAATCCAATTTTANTTGTTTTATCAGATAATGATTGACAGTCTTCAAGAATATTTGATGGAATAGCAATAGCTAATTCTCTCAAGATAAGTCATTATTCCTTAGATTTAGAGTCAGAATAGAAATTAATGATTTTTTGTGCTATAACGATAGATGCNTCTTTTTGAGCTTCAATAATCTGTGCTCCAATATGAGGAGTTACAATTAGGTTTTTTAAATTAATCAATTCAGAATTAGTAGGAGGTTCAGTTTCAAAAACATCCAAAGCAGCCCCAGCAATTTTAGAATTAGAAAGAGCGTCAAATAAATCAGATTCAACAATTAATTGACCGCGAGCAGTGTTAATAATAAATGCAGTATCTTTCATCAATTCAAATTGTTCTTTTCCTATCATATGTATTGTTTCGTCAGTAGCNGGAAGATGTAAACTAATAAAATCAGAATTAGATAATAATTCATTAAGTTCAACTTGATTTATATTGTATTTGTCAAGATACTCTGGATCAACAGTTTCTTTTTCAAATCCAATAACTTTCATTTCAAGAGCAGATGCAAGAATACCTGTTCTTCTACCAATACGACCAAGGCCAATAATACCAAAGATCTTACCACGTAATTCACTACCAAGGAGAGAATTTTTCAGCCATTTACCATTCTTCAATGCATGATCNGCCAANGGAATAGAACGTGCAAGACTAACTGCAAGAGAAATAGTCAACTCTGCAACAGCATTAGTTGAAGCTTCAACGGAATTAAAAACAGGAATATTCTGAGCTTTTGCAACAGATGTATTGATATTATCAATACCAGTTCCGGGTCTACAGATTAATTGAAGATTTTTTCCGTTATTTATAACAGAGTCAGTAATTTTTGTTCGACTGCGAACAACTACAACATGAACATCTTTAATTTCTTCAAGAAGTTCATCANAGGTAATTGTGGGTTTTTCAACAACATTAAACCCAGATTCTAGCAATAAATTGACGCCTTCTGATTCTATTTGATCACAAATAAGAATTTTTTTATCTNAATTCAATTAAGTAAACGTTACTGTCTACTTACTGCATTTAAACATTATTTTTACCAATTATTATATATTAGATATTTTCTATTATATACCAAGAATGAGTGAAGATANAGAATTAGAAATACTAAAACAAAAGAAGATAAAGGAATTAATGAAAAGAATTGAGGANCAGAATAAGNAAATTGATCCTAAAGATATTCTATTATCAAGATTGGTTGATCGCGGTGATGAAGTGTTNAAAATTGCTGAAACTCANTATCCAAAAGAGGCAGAAATCATAGTTAATCAATTAATAGAATTAATCAAGAATGGTAAAATAAATAATTCAATTTCTGGTGGAGAGTTGTTATCAGTATTTCGAAATGCAGGATTAAGAATTACTGTTCCAACCTCAATATCAGTATCAAAAGATGGAAAGATGATTTCTCTTTCTGACAAATTAAAAGGTAAAAAGGAATAAAATTATTCTTCTACAACTGTTACTTTTGGAACTTTTGNATCTTTAGATTTATCAATAGATCTTATAATTGTATATTCAGAACTAAGAAGTTTATTCAATACATCACCTGAAATATCAAAATCAGATGCGAATTCATTCAAATATGGAGTTAATAATTTAAGATCAGAATCATCTAGTTTTTTATATTCTATATCTAGATTAACACTGTACTTGCTAGAGAATAATTTTTTAATGGAATTAAATGCATTATCAGAGAGTTCTGACTTCAAAAAATTAAGATTTATATCAGAAGCAGATGAAAGTTTCTTAAATAATTCATTGGNAATAATTCCTTTATAATTTAGATAAGACAGGTAGTTGATTATATCTTCTTTAGGTGGTTTTAAACCAATAGAATCTGCATTAACTTTTCCTCTGACATAAATCAATCCCCGTAGCATCCCAGTAGCAAGAAAATTGCCGACTAATTGTTCTGGTTCATCATAATCAAGAGAATCAATTCCGAGTACCAATGCAAGACCGCCGGCCATGTATTCACCAAAATAATCATCNGCACGATTTCCAACAATAACAACTGGACGGCTTTCTTCGTATTCGCGCATTAATATAAATGCACGATTTCCAACATTACCACGAATGAATATTTTTCCTCCTTGAAGAGCATATCCAATTACATCACGTGTATTACCATGAATTGTGATTTTTCCTTCATACATAGTATCAGCAACATTATCTTCAGCACTACCATAAACATTGATATTTGTACCTTTATTGAAATTAGCAAGACAATTTCCAGGTGTTCCATAAATATTTAATTCAGTATTTTTTGGGAGATTAACACCAAGATATCTTTGTCCACGTACATTCATTAAATTAACTTGTTTTGGTCCATTGTTTAAGACAGATTGAATATTAGTATTCAATTCATATGACGAAAGATCATTTGAATCAATAATATTTTGAGAAATATCATGTGAAGTCTCAATTTGTATTAAATCTGAACTAATTGAATCTATAGTATTAGAATCACGACCAGACTCAATAATACCTTTATTCATTGAAGCAAGAACAAATCGTCCAGGTTGTGGAGTCCATATATTTGCTTTTGNAGACAACATTCTAATTTGACACTCNTCACTAGCCATGTAAATATAATTATCNTCTTCGCCAATAACAACAGGTCGAAACTTTGAACGNTCAATTACAGCAAGAAGATAGACATCATCTCCATCAGAATATCCAATAAAAATAGTAAATGGACCGTCTAATTCAGCACCTCTATATTTATANAGTAAATTACGAATGTATTTTGTTTTTTCACGACCTAATCGATAAAGAAAACGATCATATGGATTGGATAGAATTAAACCAATATCATGCATTGATAATTTTTCAATACGAGCTAAATAATCTGCAATAAATGCAACNACTTCACTATCAGTGCCTACGAGATTTGTAACTCCACGATAATTAAGAAAATTAATATTTGAACCAAAAGAACTAATATCACCATTATGAACAATTGCAGTATTTACATTTGAAAATGGATGGCACCAAATTGCAGAAGAACCAGGAGAATTAGTAGGTTGTCGAGTATGAGCAATCCATAAATCAGCAGCTACATCAGAACCCATAAGACCAGTTGAAGAAGCTACATCAGAAGGATATCCAATATCTTTGTAAACATTAACATAATTTCCAGATGAATAAATTCTAGCACGATAATTAGGAATAGAGAATTTATAATTAATTTCATTAACTACTTGAGATAATTTTTCTGAATCAGAAGTACTAACAATCAATGAGATATCAAGAGATAATTCAGACGCAATAATTGTCTGGGATTTAATATTGCCTATAGAGAAACCTGAATCAATGAGAATATTTTTGATTTCTTCAAATNTGTTCTCATCTTCGACAAATATACTCAATAAGAAATCTTTATTTGAATTATCAAGATTAAATGAAGCAAAACCAGCNCCATANTTACTTCCACGAAATCTAACACATTCAATGCCATCAATTGCTATTTGATTTGGAATTTTAACAGAATGTTTTTTCTTTAATATGGCAAATACTCCACAATCATCTTTACTAACTATTTTNTGATCAGTCAAGGAGCTCCACCAGGTTTAATGCCAAGTCTTTTTCGAATCTCTGGATCTAAATCAACGGATCGGAATAATTCTCTATTGCCTAATAGTGAATTTTGAATGGAACTAATTCCNGCAGCTCCTGCTAATAATTTAATTTCTTTTTGCAGAGCTAGAATAGTATATTCTAGTTTTTCTCTTGTTTTATCTTGATCAAAATTNGATTCATTACTATCATTACGAAACTTCTTTGGATCGTAATTTATAGATANTAAGGCAGATTTACTAATTCCAACTGCATCAGCACCCAATCCAATTAATTTGAATATATCAGCTGCNCCACGAACTCTACTTCCTTCAACCAATAAATTAATTTCATTTCTAGCGATTGTGGTTTTTATTCGTGTATTTCTCAAGATATTATCAACTTCGGATGTACAAATTGCAAGATCGATTTTATTTTGGTTATTCTCAAAGTCCCAATCAATAATTATACCTGTAATATTTTGTTCAATTACTGACGGAATTAGTTTGATAGTTTCTTCATTTGATGGGAATCTTACCATAATATGAACATTATTCTCAGATAGGTTTTTGATTTGATCAAGTTCAGTATAATTAATTGTTATACATTTGATTCCAGAATTATCTTTGTTTAAGAATTCAGAATGAGGAATTAAAAGAGATGAATTCATAGATTGATTTGATTCTTCAAGTAATTTTTTTGAATTATATAATAATCCCATAGAGGAAGCTACTTCATAAAATATTTTTTCAATCGAACCTTCTTCATGAAGTCGACCTAGATATATTGGATTAGACAATCGTACATCTCCATGTGCTAAATAAGTTGAAGTTTCAATCTCTTCTCTATAAGGATCAATACTAGGTCNAGTGACTTGTGCTCCATCACAGCGAANCCAATCACANACTGAACGTGGTTGATCAACAAAGGGAGCAGAAATTGTACCCATACTAGTAATTACCGCTTCTCCTGGATTTCTACCNGCACTACCAGAAAGTTCACGAAGTTCGCCTTGAAGAATTGGTGTCCAGTATTCATCTTCAGATACGTGCTTTTGAACAGGTTTAGGACCAACCAATGATTTAGAGGAATGATCAAGTTCAACTCCTAAAATATCTGCAGTTTCTTCATACATGTCNTAACCACGAAGTAAATCTCGNCTCCCAACTAATTCAGATGCAGAATTCAAATTCAATTCTCGTAAAATCCATTTAAATTCTTCAATCCATCCAAAAATCATTTTAGATGTCCATTCAACTGATTTGTCAAGAGAAAGAACTTTTGTCGGATCNTCTACGAGTTTATTTGTAAGAAGTGCAGGACAAAAACCAATATGACATTTATGTACCATTAAACAACCTAAACCAACCAATGTNGCAGTTCCAGTACTGACACAATCAGCACCAAGGGCCAATAATTTAGCAGTATCTTCTGCATTACTAACTGCACCTGCTGCAATAACAGAAAATCCATTACGAAGATTTTGTTGAGTTAAAATACGATCAACCCAAGAAACAACTAGATCAATAGGAAGTCCTACATTATCTCGAACTACAGATGGAGCAGCACCAGTACCTGCACCTGAACCATCGATAATAATTCCATCAGCACCCATACTTGCAACGCCAGATGCAATATATGGAACATAATTAGTACAACCAATTTTTACAAAAACAGGTTTACCAGTAGCCTCTTTTAAAGCCCAAATTCTTTGACCCAGATCCTCGATAGAGTAAATGTCATGATGAGGTGCAGGNGATACTGCATCTTTGCCAATAGGAATTCGACGAGCNCGAGAAATAGGACCTGTAACCTTTGAACCAGGTAAATGTCCACCAATACCAGGTTTTGCACCCTGACCAACTTTAATTACAATTCCTTGTCCAGTTTTTAATACATCAAGATCTACACCAAATCNTCCTGAAGCCCATTGAACAGTTATGTTTTTACAAGCAGCAACATCAGGATGTAATCCACCTTCACCAGTTCCATTAATAACACCAGTTGCATCAGAAGCACGTGCTAATGCAATATTTGGAATTCCACTTAGAGCTCCAAATGACATATCGCCAAGATATAATGGAGCAGATATTCCAATTCTTCCAAAAGCAAGTTTAGTAGAAGTATCGATATTTTCAATAAGAGAAGAATTATCACGAATTTCTTTAAANTTTTCATTTGATTTTAATGGATCAATATCAGAAAAAGCAAGTCTATCAAGTACTCTGGAACTATCAGAATGATTTTCCCATAAATATGCAGCCTTTCCAGTAAGAGCTAATTCACGAAGATGTTCAATACGACGTNCNTCCCAAAACTCTTTCTGCTTGGGTTTAGGCATTTTAACAAATGATTCTACCTCTTGAATGGGTTTAGACACAAAAGATATAATATAGATATATTAATATATCTTTTATGTACATAAGTGTCTAGTTTTGGTCAAAATTACTGATAAAATGTATAAATTAGACAAATTTGAAAAAATAATTATCAAAGAATTAATTAAAAATCCCAGAATTTCAGATAATAGAATTAGTCAAAATACAGAAATACCATCCAGAACAGTAAATAGAAAACGTAAAAAATTAGAAGATTTAGAANTATTAAACTACTATACAGAATTAAACACAGGAATAAATGGACTAAATAGTTTACCCTCAAGACATCTTTATTTAATAAAATTCAAACTAGGAATTACTCAGGAAAAAATTATTAAAGAAATTAAAGAAGAACCAAATGTAAAAACAATTTTTACAGAATTAATATATGAATCACATTTAGCAGAAATAGACGGACATACAGCAATAATAATGATAATTGAAGGAAAAACAGATGACGANATTAATATAGGATTTAATTCAAAAATTGTACCTTCGTTAGAAAAAAATCATGGAAAAAACTGCATAATAAATATTTCAACAATCAGACTTGGAAAAAATATAAGACTATTTCATAATTATTTACCAATGGTAAACTTAAGTAAAGGATATATTAAAAAAAACTGGTCAAATACAGCCATATTTCCAAAATAATAATAAGNCAAACTAATAAACGATGAGATTATAAAACTATTTNTTGTGGAAATAATATTAAAAACATCAAAGACAAAAAAGCTAAAAAACCCAATATTAATTTGTGGAATGCCAGGTAGTGGATATGTTGGAAAATTAGCGGCAGAACATTTAATTGACGAATATAATGGCAAAGCAATTTGTAAAATATATAGTAATTCATTNCCTCCACAAGTAATAATTAACAACAAAGGAATAGGAGAAATTGTAAATAATACAATATACCTTCTTGAAAATAAAAAATTAGATAATGATTTCTTAATATTAACAGGTGAATCACAACCAATAACAGAACAGGCAAATTACTTATTATCAGAAAAAATATTAGATTATACGTCAAAATTAGGAGTAAAAAAAATATTCACCCTAGCTGCTTATATAACTGGAAATTTTGTGCAAAAACCAAAAGTTTTTGGGACTGCAACAAGCAAAAAACAAGTCAAATTATTAAAACGAAATGGAGTATCAATAATGAATCAAGGAATGATTACAGGAATGAATGGAATATTAATAGGAATAGCAAAAATAAAAGGAATGGAAGGATATTCCCTATTGGGAGAAACATCAGGATATATAATAGATCCAAATTCATCAAAAGAAGTATTAAAATCATTAAAAAAAATTACAAAATTAAATATGAATACANANGAATTATCAAAAAAAGCTCAAGAAACATTAGATTTAATCAACCAAATCGAAAATATGAAATCAGACAACGATGAAGGAATAAAACATTCTGCTAAAAATCAGAATACTNAATATATTAGTTAATTAAATATTCAAATTTTCAGGTATAAACTCGGGGTTAATTATAACAACGGTTTTTGACGAATTGTTTTGTCCATATATAATTTTTATTTTGGACGAGCTGGTTTTAAATAATTCAGAAAGAATTTTTATAACTTCTGAATTAGCTTGATTTTTTATAGGGCGAGAACANACACCCAGAGAAATGTGATCGTCAATAAAATCAANATATTGTTTTTGTTGCCCAGTTTGTACTTTAATATTAATAATTAATTTATTCANAGTCATATCAGTCAATAAATAAATGTAACAAACACATATATTCGATTCATATAATCTTTATTCTAAACAGGTAAAATAACATGAATAATATTTTAAACGTTGCACAAAAAATTTCAAACACAATTTGGGAGATCCCAACAAATTACAAACAAGGAATGAATGTTCCTGTGAGAATTTACGCATCAGAACGATTATTAAAATTAATGGATATTCATGTAATAGACCAAATAACTAATGTTGCAACATTACCTGGAATAATAAATTATGCATACACAATGCCTGATGCACACAGTGGATATGGTTTTCCAATTGGTGGAGTTGCAGCAATGGATTTAAATAAAGGAGTAATATCTCCNGGAGGAATTGGATTTGACATAAATTGTGGAATGAGATTAGTATTAACTAATCTGACGTACAANGATGTAAAGCCAAAATTAAAAGAATTAGTTGATCAATTATATAACAAAGTTCCAGCAGGAGTCGGAGGTTCAGGATTTGTAAAAATTAATCCATCAGAATTTCGCGAAATTGTAGAAATGGGATCTACATGGTGTATTGATAAAGGATATGGGTGGAAAGAAGATTTAGAAAATACGGAAGAATACGGAATAATGAAAAATGCAAATTCAGAAAAAATTAGCGAAATGTCAATAAAAAGAGGAATAAAACAAATTGGAACATTAGGTTCTGGAAATCATTATTTAGAAATTCAAGTAGTAAAACCTGAATATATATTTGATAAAAAAATTGCAAAAACCATAGGAATATTCCCTAATCAAGTAGTAATTATGTTTCATTGTGGGAGTAGAGGATTTGGTCATCAAGTTGCATCAGATTATTTAAAAAAATTTCTAGGAGTNATGGAAAGTAAATATAAAATCAAAATTTTAGATAGAGAATTAGCTTGNGCACCATTTCAATCTGATGAAGGACAAGATTATTTTTCAGCTATGCAATGTGCAATAAATATGTCATTTGTAAATAGACAAGTAATACTGCACAGAATTAGAGAAGTTTTTTCCAACGTATTTAAAAAAGAAGCAGAAAAATTAGGTCTTTCTATGGTATATGATGTAGCGCACAACACAGCAAAAATTGAAGAGCATGAGGTAAATGGTAAAAATAAAAAAATGATAGTTCATAGAAAAGGAGCNACTCGTGCATTTGGCCCAGGAAGGGAAGAGATTCCAATGAAATATAGAGAAATAGGACAACCTGTAATTATTGGNGGAAGTATGGAAACAGGTTCATATTTGTTAACGGGAACAAAAGAAGCTCATAATGAAACATTTGCAAGTACAGCTCATGGCAGCGGTAGAACCATGAGTAGAACAAAAGCAAAAAGAACATTCAGAGGAGAAACTCTATTCAAAGACATGTTAAAAAGAGGAATATATGTAAAATCAGTCTCATATGCAGGATTAGCTGAAGAAGCAGGAAAAGCATACAAAGATATTGATGAAGTAGTAGATGCAACTGTTAATGCAAAAATATCAAAAAGAATTGTAAGATTCATTCCAATAGGTAATGTTAAAGGCTAAAAAACTNAAAATAACAAATATTGCCATACCTGTACAGAGAAGACATATCGATAGCTGATGCAGCAATAGAAGTAAATTCAAAAACACTAGAAGGTGTTTTTATCGATGCTGGAAAAGCATTGACAAACACAATGATTGAAAATTTAGATGATATAGACCAAATAAAGAAAATAGAGATCGATGTATCTTCAGATCAAATNGATTTATTATTATATGAATTTTTAGAACAATTAGTAATTCTAAAAGATTCTGATAGACTAATATTCAATAAATTTGACATTAAAATTAATAAATCAAAAGAATTACATAAATTANAAGCAACACTGTATGGAGAAGAAATAAATCATGATAAACATGAATTATGNGCAGATGTGAAGGCAGTAACATTACATAAATTTAAATTATTTAAAGAAGGAAATGAATGGAAAGCTACGTTAATTTTAGATATTTAATTATTTTTTAATGCCTTTTTAACAACTTTGTCAATACCAGAACTAAAATGTATTGCTTTTTTAGTTTGATTAATGATCTCATCAGGAAGGTTTAATTTTTTAGCAACTGAACGTAATATAACTTTTCGAATATTNTTTTCAATATCAATTTTATAATCTATTGGACAATTTAGAGCAAAATTAACTANTGGAACAGATGAATATGGAACAAATAGATCAACAAAGGGGGATGTAATTTTTTCNTCTCGTTCAAAGTTTTTCGTATATGCAAGATGGACATCTGAATTCATCATATTTGTTACATATTCAGGACTTTCTTCAGTTATGGATCTAATATATCTCGCATATCCACCAAATAATTCGTCTGCAAGTTGNCCAACAAAAAGTGTAGAAACATTATTTTTTCGAGCAGTTTTTGCAACGTAATAGAAACCAAGTGCAATACTTACGTCCATAGGTCTTGTAATTTCAGCGAGAGAAACGATATTTGGAATATCNTCAGGAATACTATCTTTCTTAGGCTCAATTTCTACAAGATCAATTCCAAGTAAGTTAGCAAGTTTTGTTGCATTAGCAAAATCATGAGAATCTTTCATACGCACATTAAATGCCTTAATATCAGTAAATTCATTTGCAATGGAAATCAATATTGAACTGTCNATTCCACCAGAGAATGATACACCAATCTTCTTTCGATCACCAATACGAGATGATATAGATTTTTTTAGTAAAGTCAACAGAGTGTCGGCATTATAATTATACAAGGCATCTAAATTTGATAAATTACGAGAATTAATTCTAATATTCTTCTCCAGAATTATTGCAGTGCCAGGAATGAAATCATCAACAACATAATCAGAAAGCAATAAGATTGTTTTTTGAGTAGAAATTGAAATGGAATCANCTTTAGTACCGATATAAAGAGGTTTAGTACCAAGCGGATCACGACAACATATTGTTCCAAGCTTTCCTCTTATAACCATACAATAAGAACCATCAAATGTAAATAATTTTTCTAAAAGTGATTTTAAATTTGAAACAGTAGTAGAATTAATAATTTGTTCAATAATATGTTTATAATCTCCATAGATTTCACCATGAATTAAAACATCTCTATCGTTTACAGNAGTATCTCCTAAACANCCAATAATATCATAAGACAAACTAGATAATTTGGAATTTATCGTGTAATTTGATTCTCCGTTATAACACAAATATCCAGACCATGCTCGATGATCCATAAAATCAAGACTTGAATTAGACAAGAAATTACCACGAGTGCATAAAATCCCTCTAACGTATGTTGGATTCATTACTTTCAAAGTCTTTTAGTTGTTCTTTAATTTTATTAGCTAGAGATGAATTAATTTGCGGGACTTTTGAAATATCAGACACAGACGCAGAATTTAACGAACTAAGTGTTGTAAAACCAGAATTAAATAACCGTCTCGCGTAAACACGTCCTATTCCTCGAAGACTAGTAAGTGGAATTAGTTCAGATTTAATTCCTGTTTGNATACGATTTTGTAGAATTAAAAGAGGATCAAGCAAGTGTCTAATTTGAAAGAGAATAGTCATCCTATANAATGCATTTAGAAGCCACTTTGTATTTTCAGTAGCAAAATACAAATCTCCAGGATCAATATCAACTAGATTAAGAATNTCNTTCTCTTTTTTTTCATTAATCCAAGCATTTAAGGCCGAAAGAATACGAAAAGTAGATTTAAAATCATGTTCTGAATAATCCAAATCAAAAAATTCAGATTTATGTTTGTCTATAAATGATAAATATAAAGATTCATCTGATTTTCTGAAGGAAAATAATCGGCCAAAATCAGGACTAGAAATAATAACTTGTAATATACCAAGAGTATAACCCATTCCTTTCTTAGAGGACATAATATAATCACGAAAGTTTCGAGCAGTCAATGGATTAATATATAGTAATGAAGTTTGTTTACCAAAACGAGTTGAAATGAATTTATTATTGCGTTTTTCAATAAAATTTTCGTTTAATAGAAAATCAAGAGACTCTTCTACTTTAAACTCTAATTCATCATTTCCATTTTGTAATGTAAACAAAGTATTATTAAATAATTTTAATAATTTAGGTTTGGATATACCAAATTGACTAGATGAGATAGTAGCAAGAATATGTGTTCGTAATGAATCTTGATTGCTTAAAGCAGATTCAATATCCTCAACATCTCCATTAATATAATGATCAAATAATGAATCTTGTTCTGATTCATTATTAGCAATTANAATAGTTTCNCCNCGATCGTCGTATTGAGGTCGACCAGCACGTCCNCACATTTGTTTATAATCANGAACAGAAATTGGAGACATCCCTCCATATTTCATGTCGTATCTAAGATAACTACTCAATACAACACGTCGAGCAGGAAGATTAACCCCCGCAGCAAGAGTAGGTGTTGCGCAAATAATTTTTATTTTTCTTTCTTTAAAGCCTGTTTCAATAATCTGTCGTTGTTGATTACTAACACCTGCGTGATGGAATGCAACACCATGTTTTATCAATTTTACAAGTAATTTATTCATATCATTATCACTATCAGATTTTTCTAACTTTTTTGATAAATCACTCAATTCAGCAGATTGTTCAATATTNAATAAGACAGGCATCATTTTTTCAATTTTCTTAGCAAGACTAGCAGCACGTTTTCGTGTTTCGGTAAAAATTATACTTTGAGCATTTTGCTTAACCATATCAAGAGCTATATCAATAGCAGTTCCTTCTCCCGAATTATCAATATTAACAGGGGAAGTACCATCTTTAAAATCCAATTGACCAGAACACCANACCCCTTCATAAAGATCTACAGGTCTCCAATTTGAAATAACTGATTTAGCATTAAGCCAATNAGAGATTTCGTCNACATTATTTATCGTAGCACTTAGCCCAANTAATTGAGGTTTGTGTTCAGAAATCATCATATTTGCTATAATCATTTCCAATGTAGGTCCACGATAAGAATCGCCAAGAAGATGTATTTCGTCAATAACTATTAATGAAATTTNAGAAAGCCATTTTATNCCATGTCTTCTCAAAGAATCNAATTTTTCATTTGTTAAAATTATTATATCAGAATCTTTGAGATGATCACTATTTGATTCATAATCACCGGTAGATATACTAACTTTGATACTAGAACCGTCAGATTTAGTGATTTTTTCTAATTTTTTAAAATCAAAATATTTTTCGCTTGCTAATGCTCGCAAAGGAGANAAATAAACAATTTTACCNCNGTGTTCAATATGTTTTAATGTGGCAATTATTGCAACAAGTGTTTTTCCACTTGCAGTTGGAGTTGAAACAAGTAAATTTTGATTTTTAAGCAATCCACTAGAAACACAATCAGCCTGTGGAGGATATAATGTTATAAAATTCAAAGAATTTAAGAATTCAATATATCGTCCNTGTAGATCGAGTTCAGATATTTTCAAGTAATTTATTTAACGAACCTTTCTATAAAAATTATCTTTAACATTGTATATTTGTCCACTATCACTCATATTTCTAAAATACTTTCTAGCTTCTGAAGCATTGAATTTACCTGAATCAATTAATTTTTGAATAAACTCATCTCTATCAACAAGATTATCTTTTGATGACTTTTCAAGTTCGTCAAAAATCTCACTACTAGTTTCGAGTTTACCACGTTCACTCAAGGGTTTTCCATAAAGTATTCCGGGATCAACTTGACCAGTCGACGGATCTGTTCCAACAGATCTATACATTTCAGTAACTAGNNTTATCGCAACAAGTGCGTCATCTCCAGTTATTTCATCTTGAAATTTGGCCCGAGCNTGTGCAGATGAAAGTCTTATAAGACCCTCCAATGCTCTCGGAGTAACAGTTATTCCTTGATTACCTTCTTCGTCTACCGCAGGTCGTTGTCTAGTATCTACGTAGAAATCCAAGATTTTTTTCTTTGCATCGTCGGTTAATTTAGGTTCAAAATTCTTCGCATAACCTATATATTTCTTNAATAAANNAAATTCCANAGGCNCA
Source organism: Nitrososphaerota archaeon (assembly GCA_002693165.1). The sequence goes on along the minus strand of NZOP01000018.1, from coordinate 28,854 downwards.
TTAANGTTAATTTNNCCTGTTTCATGNATATCAAGAATATGTGTNCCNAGTTTTTCGTCTNGAACAGTGTTNGGGGAATCNCTAATAGCAAAAATTAGATCAAANCGAGTAAGTAAAGGAGTGTCAATATTNATTTGATTATTAAATGTTTTATATGGATCGTATTGNCCCATNNNGAGGATTTGCGGCAGCTAAAACTGCAGTCCTAGCATTNAGAGTTGCATTAATTCCACCTTTAGCAACNCTAACTGTTTGTTGTTCCATTGCTTCATGTAATGCAGTACGATCTTCNNNTCTCATTTTATCAAATTCATCAATACATGCAATTCCTTTATCTGCTAAAACAACAGTACCAGCTTCCAACATCATCATACCTGATTTTTCTCTAACAACTGCAGCGGTTAATCCAGCAGCAGTTGAACCCTTACCTGAAGCATATAAACCACGAGGAGCCAACCGTGATGCATATTTTAATAATTCACTTTTTGCAGTTCCAGGATCTCCAACAAATAAAATATTAATATCTCCACGAATAGATGAACCATCTTCCAGAATTCTATTAGGAGAACCGATTAACATAAGTAAAATGGCTTCTTTTTGTCTCTCCATTCCCTGAATATTTGGTGACATTGATTCGATTAATTGATCATATGCATCAGGTTTTTTAGAAAAATCAAGAATAAAATCTTCTTCTTCTTTTGTCAGAGTGACATCTTCAGGACCTTTAGCTTCAACGTCAATATAATTACCGTCAATTTTTGAATTAAATATTGCAGATGTGTCAGAACCACGAGAATCCGATTGATCTAATCGAACAATACCGGTAAGAGTTATTCTATCCCCAGGTCTTGCAACATTAACAATTCCACCAATTAAATGTACGTCAGAAGACTGTGGTAATTGACCAGGAGGTAATTCTTCAGGTAGTTCTTGAATACGAATAATTTGATAATCTTGAAAAGTAGATTCCCGTTCATTAAAAACAAAACTCTTTGTTTCTGTACAATCAGGTTGGATACATTTTGAGGGTTTAGTCAAGANAGGCGTATCTTGGATCTCCGTATTTATACTACCGCATTTGGCACACACAAAACCAGCTTTTTTTGCTAATGGTTTAAGCTCCGAGGTCCTAACAACCATACCTTCAACAGATATTAAACGATGAAGTTCTTTACTAGATACATCACGTAAAGGAATAGAATNAGGAAGAGATGTNATTCTAACTTGGATTTGATCCTTAATTGATTCTGCATGAACAGAACTTTCATAATATAATGTTTCCAATGCAGCATCATTTAATTGAATAAACATTTCATCTGGTTTTTCAATCAACAATCTAGCTAAATCGATATCAAATTGAAGAAGATCATTATAATCAATAATAAGTGAACTAGAATTAGAATTAACCATAGAAGAGATATATGCACGATATTTATATTTACGAGATTTATCTTTGTAAGTTTTAATAAATTTTGAAAATGTATCTTTCCAATTTGCCCGAGTACCAACAGCTTGTTCAGACATGTTCTTCGCCTATCATAGAATTACGCCATTCTTGAATTTGTTTTTGGACATTATCAAATAAGAGAAATTCTTCACTAGTAAGATGTTTGTGAAGATCGTCTGGAGGATATGATAACGATGCAAGGNCAATTATTTTGCTAATTCGAATATTAATAAGATCAAGCAAAGAAGTAGATAATTTTTCATAATTTTGAATCAGCTCGTGATCATTAGACAATTTATTCTTCCAATTTTTTAATAAAAAATTAATTTTTTTGTATAAATCAGGTCTGAGTTCAGAAAGTTGATTNCCTAATAATTTTTCTTGGTTAAGTGCTTTGAACACCTCAATTTCAATTCCATCGTCGACAAATTCAATTAAATCCATATCAGAAAGAATAGACGCAACCCACTTAGGAACCTCAAATTTACTACCTTCTTCTTGATCGTTAATTTTATAACCTCCAATTTCAGTTTGNTTGATATCTTTTTTTGCTATAATTTTAATTAATGATAGTTCAGATTCAACAGTGATGTCTTTCATCATACTGCTAATGGAATTCTCATCTCCAAGAGCCATATATGAATTATCAATAAAGTATCCTTTAAGGGTAAAGGGGCAACTCAATTAAACAATATGATAAAAAAAATTGTCAAAATTAAACAAATTTAGTTAATTAAAAGTAAAATACAAAAGTAAACAAGATTCATATATAATAATGGTAAATTCATCAAAAATACGTAAAGTTGACGAGTTAATGTGGGTTGAAAAATATAGNCCTTCGGAAATTAAAGAAATTATTAATCAAAAATCAATTATAAATCGAATNAATGCTATATTAAAAGANCCAAAAATTATGCCGCATTTAATGTTCACTGGACCTCCAGGTACAGGAAAAACAACATTAGCAATAATAATTGCAAAAAATATCCTAGGAAAAGATTGGCAAGATTACTCAATATTATTAAATGCCTCAGATGAAAGAGGAATCAACACAATTAGAAATAGAGTAAAAACTTTTGCTCGATATGCAGACGATAGAAAAAAAGTACCATTTAAAATGATAATTCTTGATGAAGCAGATGAAATGACAAATGATGCTCAAACAGCATTAAGAAGAATATTAGAAGAAACATCAAAATCATGCAGATTTATTTTAATTGGAAATTATATTTCAAATATAATTGAACCAATACAAAGCAGATGTGCATCATTTAATTTTATTAAATTTGAACAAAATGATTTAGTAAAACACTTAGAAATNATTTGTACAAAAGAAAAAATTAGCTTTGAAAACAACGCATTAATAAAAATTTATGAGTCTACAGGGGGAGATTTAAGATTAGCAATAAATTTATTGCAGTCCAGTGCAGCTCTGGGAAAAATAAATATCAAAAATATTGATGTTGTAACAGGATTNTCATACAAAAATAAAACAGAAGAAATAATAGAATTAGCAATAAATAATAAATTCAAAGAAGCAAGAGAAAAATTGGTATTATTAACAAAAGTATATGGAGTCTCTGAAAAGGATTTTCTAAAATATGCAAACGAAGTGGTTAATAAGAAAAAATATAATGAAATTGGACAAATAATTAAGATACTAGCAGAATATGATTATAGAATAATCATTGGGGCCAATCCAGATATTCAACTAACAGCTTTACTAGCTGAGATTTCAAATATAAGAAATAAATGATGATAATTGATAACTGAAAATAGATATTGTAGCAAATGCCTATCAAAAACAACTCATAATATTATTAAACAAAAAGATGTAATGATGAGAAAAGGCAAATCATTGTACAAATGTAACAAATGTAGTNNAAGTTCGTGGAAAAGACATTTAAGACCCATGGCAGAGGGNAGCTATTAGATATGTTAACGGGTCTGGTGGGATTTGAACCCACGACTTAATCACCTATATATCGAAATATATATCTGGTTAAGAGCCAGCCGCTATAGGCATAAATTCTGCCTGGCTGAGCCACAGACCCAATGTTACGCAAACATAATGCAATTTACTTTTTATTGAACATTTTCCTTCGATATAATTAGAAAGAAAATGTTAATCTTTGTAGGTCTAGGATTAGATGTAAATACAATAACAACTGAAGCGTATGAAATGATAAAAACAGCAGAAAATATTTATTTTGAAAGATATACAAGTCCTCCAATTCCATATAATGAATATAAATTTGATTTTAAATATACAGAAGTTGGAAGAGATTTTATAGAAAATGGGGAAAAAATACTCAATGAAGCAAAAAATGAAACAGTAGCTCTATTATCATATGGAAATTCAATGTTTGCAACAACACATATGGATCTAAAAATGCGAGCAGAAAAACTTGGTATTAAAACAATAATTCTGCACAACAGTTCAATTCTAACAGCATTGCCTGGGGAAACAGGATTACATTCATACAAATTTGGAAGAGTAACTACATTAATGACAAAAACTAAAATCGCACCTCTATCAGTATATGATATAATATTAAAAAATTTACTGGCAGAACTACATACATTGATATTACTAGAATACAATATAGATGAAGGAATTTACATAAAACCAAATGAGTCATTAAATCAGCTTTTATCATTAGAATTAGAACAAAAAAAACAAGTATTTACAAAATCAAGTTTTATTATTATCGCATCAAGAATAGGTATGAAAAAACAAGAAATACAAGCAGGATTAGTAAAGGATTTAATTAAAAATGAATATGATAAACCNCCATATTGCATAATCATACCGAGTAAATTACATTTTACNGAAATTGAATCATTAGAATTAATTTTTAANATAAATAAAAACAATATTTCAGATAATTCACATAATGTTAAATCAACATCATTAGATATGTTAAANAGATACATACCAAAAACAAAAAGCACATTAAATAAAATAAAACAAATAACAAAAAATGAACAAAAATATNATGAGTTATTTAAGAATATNAACGCCTATATCGAAGATGCAGAAAGATTTAAGAACGAAGAACGATTCGAATTGTCAATATTAAGTATTGGATATGCNGAGGGATTAATAGATGCATTGGTATTTTTAGGAGAAATAGAAATAAAGTGGTAAACTATGAAAATTAATAAAATAGAAAGAAAATTACTAATCATTATTTACAAGAATAATTTATTAGAAAAAAATTCATTAACNAATATACAAAAACAAACTGATTTAGATAAAATAAATATAATAAATAATCTTNATAATCTAAAANNATTGAAATTAATTAAAGAATCAAATAATAAATATTTTTTAACTAAAAAAGGAAGAAAAAAAATAAAAATTGTATTCACAGGAGGCGTGTATGACATTATACATCCAGGTCACATATACACATTAAAAAAATCAAAACAACAAGGAGATTTTTTAATTGTCTCGATTGCAAGAGATGAACGTGTGAAAAAAAATAAAGGTAGAACAGCAATAAATAGTGAAAGAAAACGTAAAACTCTAGTATCGTCAATAAAATATGTGGATCATGCAGTATTAGGAAGTAAAGGAGAAATATTTAAAATTGTAAAAAAAATAAAACCGGATATAATAACCATAGGGTATGATCAGACTCACAAACTTAAGAAATTAAGAGAATTAGTAAAAAAATATGAATTAAAAATAAGAATTATGAAATTGGATTCTCCAATACCTCATGTAAAAAGTTCCTATTTAATAAAAAATAATGTGCATAAAAATAAGAACTAGACTAAAACATGTACGTCAACAATATCACCGTCGACAAGACGTAATTTTTTTCTTAAATAAAAAGAAGATATCAACTCAAGAACAGAATCATCATGATGTGTACGTTCTATTAAAATAACAGAACCTTTAATATTTGAATTAATCAATGCAGGAAAACATAAAACATTACCATAAGATCGTTTTTTATCTGTAAAACCATTAATCGTAACACCAGTTAATTCAGACAAATTATTTATGAATTGTTTATGAAGATTTGAAGATAATTTTAAATTAAGTGTACCAGGATATGGTTCAAATCCGAGTTTGGAAATAAACTGTTTTTTATAACCCATAAGAGAGATATAATATGCGCCTTCCCCTAAACCTGAAAACACTTTACCTGAAACAGAATAAGATTTTTCATCATCAAATGCAGATTGCATCTTTTGAACAATAGTTAAAAGATGATTCAAGCCTAAATTTGTAATTTGAAGCATATCATTTCCATCTATTTTAAAACGTGAAATAAATCCATTTTTTTCCAAATATAGTAGATGTTGAGATGCAGTTTGTTGTGTTTTGTTTAGAATAATAGCAATTTCAACGGTAGAAATTTTAATTGGATTTTTCGCTCCAAGAATTTGAAGTTCAATCAATGTTGATAAGTATTGAGAGTTCATTACGTATTTTTTCAATGTAATAATAGTTTTTAACATATTCCAAAGTAAGATTAAGAGTAATGGGAAATTCATATGTTTTGGGCAGGAGTAGAGAACATAATTTATTAAACAAATTAAGAAAAAATGACTGGTTTGCAATTAGAGGGTCTGGATCAAAAGCAGGAATGGTAATAGTCAATGACAAAAAATATTTCCCAATAGATTTAATATCAGTTAAAAAAAAGAATCAAAAAACAATAGTTTGGTTTATACAAGTATCAAAATATTTTACTGATATTGACGACATCGAAAAGAAATATTTAGCCAGATGGGCAAAAAAAGTTGGAGCAAAAGCAATTTTAGCATGGACACATGAAAAAAGAAGTAAATTTGATCCAAAAAGAGGCAAATGGCAGTTTTATAATCTTACAGATGATAAAGAATTAGATTTCAACAAACACTGAAATCAATCAATAAATTATTTTAAATATAGATCAGGTCTTCGATCTTTTAAAATATTATTTTTTTTGTGTAACTTTTTATTACGCGCTAACGATAAATCCACAGATACGGAACAAACAGAGTTTCTAGAGGAAGGTGCCCGAGCTAGTACAGACATGTCAGGTCCAACAATTTGACTTTGACCCGTATAAATAAAATGATCTTTTCCTCTATTCTCAGACCCAATTCGATTAGCAGTTATAGCAAACACTTTATTCTCAAAACAACGAACAGGCATAGTTTTCTGGCACATTCCCTTTATAATAAGATTAGCAGGATGTGCAATTAAATCAGCGCCTTTTAGTGACAGAGTGCGTGCAGATTCAGGCCATATCCAATCAGAACAAATCATAACCCCGAGTTTTACATTATCAACATGAAAAATTTTAAAACCAGTATTACCTTTGGTAAACCAAAGTTTTTCTTTATAAAATAAATGAGTTTTCCTATAAACACCAAGAAATTTACCTTTAGATACGACCATAGCACTATTATAATAACGATTATTAGATTTTTCACAAAAACCTGCGACAATTGTTGAATTCATAGCTAAAGATTGATCGATCAGAAATGAACGAGTCCATCCATTACGTGCAGACTCAGATAAATTTGAAACTTCAATTTTATTTTTAAAATTATATCCAGTACTCATTAACTCAGGAAGCACAATTATTCCTGATTTGGATTTAGAAATCAGGGTGCAAGCTTTAGATAAATTATAATCAACATCACCGAATTTAGGATTAAATTGAACAAAACTGAGATTAATCTTAAGATTCAAGATAATAACATACTAATTTCTACATTATTAAATACACCAATAGAAAGAGTTATAGATAAAAGATGTTTTGAAATATTTAGCCCCGGTGGTGTAGAAATAATAATATATTGCACATCCCGGCCTAGCATTGGAGACTGTCACTCTTTAGACGCGGGTTCAAATGAAAATCGAAAGATTTCTGAAGTTCCCGCCCGGGGCGTTTTATAATTACGAAAGAATATAGAATAATAATGCAAGCAAAGATACTAATAGGTGAATAATTAATAAATTTCGTGGGTCCGTAGCTCAGGCAGGTAGTATCAAATCCTACAGCACCGGGCTTTTATCATCAAGAAAGAAACCCGGGGGTCAGGGGTCCGAATGAATAGGAAATCCCCTCGGACCCGCATTATGACTATTTTTATATGAAGATGTAATTATTGAGAAGTAGAATATGAAAGAATTTCAAAGAAAAAACGTTACGTCGAAATTCACTACAATCAGATTAACAGTTTCAGGGGAACGTTTTGAAATATTAGTAGACCCAGATAATGCATTAAAATTTAAGCAAGGAGAAATAACAGACCATAATAAGGCAATTGCATTTGACGAGATATATGAAGATGCCAATAAAGGAACACGAATATCAGAAAATAAATTAAAAAAACATATAAAAACTACTAATATCCAAGAAGCACTAAAAATAATTCTAGAAAAAGGAGAACTATTATTAAATACACAACAAAGAAAACAAAAAATTGAAGAAAAACGTAATAAAATCATAGGGATTATCACAAGAAACTATGTAGATCCAAAAACTAAAATCCCACACCCTCCACAAAGGATTGAACTAGCACTACAAGAAGCAAGAGTCAGTATAGACCCAATCAAAAATGCGGATGAACAAATAAACATAATAATAGATGAATTAAGAAAAATCATTCCAATGAAATCAGAAAATCACAAATTAAAAATCAATATTCCGGCCCAATTTGCCCCACAGTCAATAGGATTGTTAAAGAAATTAAGTGAAATAGAATCAGAAACATGGCAAACAGATGGTTCACTTACTTCAGTAGTCAATGTAACTCCAGGTTCAAAAATTACATTAATTGATAAATTGAATTCTCTTACTAAAGGTAATATAATAGCAGAAGAGATAGAATAGCAATGAGAAATAATACGATAGAAAGAAAATATGTTATTCCTGGTGACGTAATAATAGAAGGAGATTATAAACCAATTTCAAATGTAATAAAACACAATAATAAAATAATTAGCACAAGAATAGGAATGTCAGAAATTGGAAGGAATGAAGTAAGAGTAATTCCATTAAATGGAACATATGTACCAAAAATTGATGATTTAGTGATCGGAACTGTAGCAGATATGAGCGCATTTGCATGGGAAGTAGATATCAATTCATGGTTTTTTGGAATATTAACAGGTTCATCGGTATTTGGAAGAGGCTTTTCAGCAGCAAAAGACTCGATGAGTGATAAATTTAAACGAGGAGATTGTTTAAGTGCAAGAATACTTGCATTTGATAGAACAAGAGATCCATTAATCACAATAAGCGGTCCAGGATTAGGGAAAATACGAGACGGAGAAATAGCTAAAATATCCCCGTCAAAAATACCAAGGGTTATAGGAAAAAAAGGAACAATGATAAACCTAATAGAAGAAAAAACAAGTTGTAAATTAACAATAGGTCAAAATGGTTCAATATTATTAAGAGGAACGGATGAATCGATAAGTAAATCTAAAGATGCATTAAGCTTAATAGAAAAAAATGCTCACTTGTCGAATTTAAACGATAAAGTTATAAGTTTAATTTCAAAGTGATATAGATATTGTTAGGAAAAAATAATAAAAGAATCAGTGGAAGAGCAACAGATGAATTAAGAGAAGTATCAATAAAAGCAGGCGTAATAAAGAATGCAGATGGATCTGCATTAATTGAATTTGGCAAGAACAAAATAATGGCAGCAGTATATGGTCCAAAAGAAGTACATCCAAAACACATGATGGTATCAGACAGGGCAATAATAAAATGCAGATATCATATGATGCCATTTTCAACAGATACTAGAAAGAGTCCTAATTTATCAAGAAGAGAAATAGAAATATCAAAAGTAATTAGAGAAGCTTTGCAACCTGCAGTAATTATGGAAGATTATCCAAGAACTGCAATTGAAGTATATATAGAAATTCTACAATCAGATGGCGGTTCAAGGTGTGCGGCGATTAATGCAGCATCTACAGCACTCGCAGATGCTGGAATAAATATGAGAGATTTAGTAACGGCATGTGCAGCAGGAAAAGTAAACGGACAAGTTGTTTTAGATGTAGACGATATAGAAGATAAAACAGGAGAAGCAGACATGCCAATTGCATTATTACCAAACCTAGGATTAGTAACATTATTTCAATTAGATGGAAATCTATCCGAAGATGAATTAAACAAAGCTTTTGAATTAGCTAATATAGGATGTAATAAATTATATGAATTACAACGCAATGCTTTAACAAAAAAATACTTTACAGAAAATGGAGAGATCTAAATGCCAGCAGTAAAAAAAGCAAGAATTATTGATTCAATTAAAAAAGATGAGATAATACAGAGTCTTGAAAAAGAAATCAGAACAGACGGAAGGAAATTTTTAGATTATAGGCAACTAAAAATAGAAACAAATGTATTACAAAAAACTAATGGATCTGCAAGAGTAATACTAGGAGATAGTGAAGTACTTGCAGGAATAAAAGTTGAAACTGGAAAACCATTTCCAGATACACCAGATCAAGGTATAATAATATGTAATGCAGAGATGTTACCAATTGCTTCAGTATATTTAGAACCAGGACCTCCTAATGAAGATACAATAGAATTATCAAGGGTATCAGATAGAGGTATAAGAGAATCAGGAATGATAGATACATCACAGCTAGTAATCAAGGAAGGAGAAAAAGTATTTTCAGTATTTATAGATATAGCAGTAATTAATGAAGATGGAAACTTATTTGATGCAGTATCATATGCAATTGCAACAGCACTATCATTATGTACAATGCCAAAATTTAAAATTGAAAAGGATGAGATCATAATGCTTGATGAAACTAAACCCCTACCAATCAAATCTCTACCAGTATCAACGACATATGTAAAAATTAATGATAAAATAATGATAGATCCCACAGCAGATGAACAAGAATTATCTTCTGCAAGATTAACAATAGTAACAGACGAAAATGGAAAGTATGTATCAGGACAAAAAGGAAAACCTGGAGGATTTACATTTGATGAATTAAGTCATATAACAAGTACGTCAAAACAAATAGGAGAAAATATAAGAAAAGTTATAAAAGAGGCAGTAAAAAATGGGTCGTAAAAGTAAAACTACAACAGAATTCGGAGCAAAATTTGGATCGTCAGTAAGAAAAAAATATACAAAAGTTATAAGAGTATTAAAAAGTAAAAGAAAATGTCCAGATTGTGGATCTATTAAATTCAAAAGAAAATATGTTGGAATTTGGCAATGTGATAAATGTAAACTAAAATTAGCAGATGCTGCATATGATACTACGACAATCTAAAATTTATTCAAGAATCATCATAACAAGCAATAATAAAAAATCACAAATAGTAAAAAAATCCATAGAACAAGACATTGAAAATACTGATAAGATATATACAAAAGTCAATAAACTAATTCTAGAAATCAACTCAAAAAATATACCAGAACTGCGAGCAAAAATTTCTTCCCATTTAAGAGCTGCAAATGTATCATACGAGATTATTGAATAATCCTAAAGTTTATTTAGATTAAAAGTAAAAACGAATACGTAATAATGAGCATAGATGAAGTACCACCTGGAATAAAAGAACAATTAGCAAGATATGAACAATTACAGCAAACTTTACAATCATTTCTTGTACAAAAACAACAAATAGAAGTAGAAATTGTAGAAATAGACAAAGCCTTATCAGAATTAAATAAAGGTAATGAAAAATCAAAAGTTTACAAATCAGCAGGAACTGTAATGATATCCAGTAATAAAGAAGATGTAGAAAAAGAATTAAATGAATCAAAAGAACTTGCAAAAACCAAATTAACAGTATTAAATAAACAAGAAAATAGAATTAAAGAAAATATAAAGGAATTACAGACAAAATTAGATCAATCAATAAAAAATCAAAGCGGCAATCAAGGACCAGTAATTAAAAGAGAATAAGATTATTATATTCTAAAAAGACACTATTAAAAGTGGAATCAAATAAAATAATAAAATTTGAAAATTTTTCATTCAAATATAACAATTCAAAGAATTTAATATTAAAAAATATAAATTTAGATATTAACGCAGACGAAATAACGACATTAGCAGGTCCAACAGGATGTGGAAAATCTACTCTATTAAGAACAATCAATGGACTAATTCCTCATATGTATAATGGCGAATATAATGGAAGAATATTAGTAGACGGTATAAATGTAAAAGATGTAGAAATGAAAGAAATAGCAAAAAAAGTCGGATTTGTTTTTCAAAATCCTGAAAATCAAATTTTTATGTTTACAGTAGAACGAGATATAGCATTCGGATTAGAAAACCTAGGAGTTGAACAAAAAGAAATAAGAGAAAAAATAAATAAAATAATGGAATTATTAAAAATTACAGAATTATCTGACAAAGGTCCACATGAGTTATCAGATGGTCAAAAACAAAAAACAGCATTAGCAGGAATATTGGCTATGGAACCAAAAATATTAATTCTGGATGAACCAACGTCATTACTAGATCCAAAAACTGCGAGTGAATTTATTAAATTAATTAATAAATTACGTAAAAAAAACGGCATGTCAGTAATAATAGTAGAACATAGATTAGATTTAGTGCTGAAATATACAAATAAACTAATAATATTATCAAATGGAAAAATAATTGCAAATGACACACCAAAAAATATTTTTAATTATAAAAATCAACTAATTTCAGAATTAAACGTACCATTTGCTACAAAATTATATAGAGAATTATCTAAAAATAATATACTTTTTTCTGAACCAGTTACAGATGCAGATGAAATAATTAACAAATTTAAAGGAAATCAATATGATTGAATTCAAAGAAGTAGATTATATTCATCCTAATGGTGCAAAAGCATTAGATAGAATTAATCTAATAATTAAAAAAAACACAATAAATGCCATAGTAGGAAGTAATGGAGCAGGAAAAACAACATTAGCTAGACATATAAATGGTCTATTAAAAGCAACATCTGGAGAAGTCATAGTTGATGGAAAAAATACTAAAAAATGTTCCGTTGCAGAATTATCAAAAAAAATTGGAATGGTATTTCAAAACTCCAATAATCAATTATTTGCAGATACAGTCAAAAATGAAATATTATTTGGGTTAAATAATTTTAAATTTGAAGAGAATTTTGTAAGAAAAAGATTTGAATGGGCAATGAAATTTTTTGATTTAGAAAAATATTCAGATACATCACCATTAAAGTTGAGTGGGGGAGAGAAAAAGAGACTTTGTCTTGCATCAGTATTGGCATGGGATCCAGAAGTCATAATACTAGATGAACCAACAGTAGGTCAAGATGAATTACAAAAGAACAAAATATTATCTTTCATTAATGAATTAAATCAACAAAATAAAACAATTATAATTATTTCGCATGATATTGAATTTCTATGGAATTTACGGCCAAATACGATAGTAATGTCAGATGGAGAGATTATAAAAATCGACTCTGCAGCAAATATTTTCTCAAATAGTAATATAATTGAAAATGCAAATTTAATCAAGCCCCAGATAGTAAAAATATGGAATGAATTAGATATCAATGCAGATATACCAATAAAAATTGATCAAATATCTAAAATCATTATGAAAAGAGGATAAAAAAATGTATTGGATATCAAACGGGTTCATATTTAGAAAAATTGATTCACCAATACATAGACTGGATCCTCGAGTTAAATTATTAATATCAATACAACTATTCACTCTTGCAATCTTAGTATCAAATATTTATGATTTATTAATAATATTTACTGCAATTACAATATTTTCGACTTTAGGTAAAATTACAACCAAACTATTAAAAACAATGATTTTTGCAATGATGTTTTCATTACTAATCTTAGGAATAAATTATTTAGCAGGATACAGTATATTTTATTCAATCCAAATTGCATTAAGATTCATATCAATTATCTGTTCAACTTCATTATTTTTTTTAGTGACTTCACCAGATGAATTAGAATATGTATTAAGATGGTTTAAACTACCGAATGATATTGTATTCGCATTTGTAACAGCAGTAAGATTTGTACCAGTTATATTAATAGACGCGTTGCAAATCATGGATGCGCAGAAATCAAGAGGCCTAGAATTAGATAAAGGGAATCCAATATCAAGAATTAAAAAATTCATTCCAATATTAGTACCACTAATTATTAATGAAGTAATAAGAAGTGGAGAATTAGCAGAAGCAATGGAATCACGAGCGTATGGAGCAATAAAAAAACCAACCTCCTTATATAAATTAAAATTTAGTCAACGTGACGGAATTTCAACGATAACAACATTATTTATATTCTTCATAATAATAATTTTTCAACCAACTATCGATTATGCATGGGAAGAACTTTTAAAACAATATGGGGCCGGCGTGATTTGAACACGCGATCACCAGCATTCTGACAAGGTCCCCAGGTTAGCTATATTTACATATTCTGGCATCTTGGACCAAGTTTTCCTAACTAGAAAGAATTCCTAGATAACTAGACTACGGCCCCACATAATTTCATAAGAATTAAGAAGTATTTATTATAGTTTCAATAAATTGATAATCCGAATAAAATTAAGATAGTTAGGAGTTCTTTTGTAATTTTTTAAAGTAATTATTAATTTCTCTCTGTCTATGGAGAAAATATTTTGTAATAGACCAGATGGAGGTCCACCAATAAACAAATATTGGACACAAGATGTAACATTAGAAGGTTTTCTTGTTAGACTGGCAGAATCAAAATCAATTATATTAACTCTATTATTTATTATAACATGTTTCTTAAGATCGCTCAATTCTCCATGATCAATACCATGAAGATCCAATAAATAACATTGAGATAATAATGATTCAAGGGTTTTTTTTATTAAAACAATATTAACTGAATCCATTTTATAAAAAAAATCAATTAATAATTGACCTTCAATTAATTCCATTGCAATACAATTATCAGAATAATTAATAATTTGTGGACCAATTCCAAATTTATTTGCAAATAATTGAATATTAGCTTCAGAAATTAAATTAATTCGAGGAGAATCAATACGACGAATTTTTACTGCAATAGAAGAATTACCAAGATTTGCTTTTAAAACTAGTCCACGAGTTCCTTTCCCCAATATTTTGTTATTATTCAGGATAGTAGGACCAGATAATTCAATAGATTTGATTCCTAATGTTTCTAATTCGATCAATCTAGAATTAAAGGTCTTAGGATCATAAATAGGATAACAAAGTAAATCAAATAATCTGTCAGAATCAGATATTTTTGAAAGATCAATAAAGATGGGATTCGAAACCAATTAAATCACAAACAGAATCATATAGCCATGGTTTTTTAGAAGAAAAAGAAATGACAGATTTACCTGAATAAAGTCTAAAATTATTATAAAAATCCTTTTTCAGTCCAGGTGCAAGACCTAAAGAACTTTGAGAATCCGTAGAAGAAAGTAAGTTTTTTAAATCAAAATAATTACGATTTTGAATAGAATTAATATGTCCCGATTCATTAAGCCAAAATAATAAATTTTTTCTTTGATTTTTTTTAACGAAATTCATAGATTCATCAATCATATTTATCATAGGTCCTGAATGAATTTTTATTTTAGAAATATTCATTTGATTAATTAAAAATATGAACCCACTTTGATTTTTATCATTACTAGAAATTGTAGAACGAAAAATTGAAAAATCATTATTTATGATAAATTTTGAAAGATGATTAATAGAACGACGTAATTGCCCCCATAATATATCAACTGGCTTAGCATCATGTTTAAAATATATTAATAATAAATTATCAGCCAAATTTTTATTAATAATTAATTTTGGAGNTTTAAAAAAATCCAGAGATGGNTTATTTAGAAANTGTGTAGATATAAATATAAATTTATTTAATGATTCATTNGAAATTGCAGAACCAAGATTTCTTTGTGGATCAACAGGATCCAATATTATGATAGATGTGNCATGAAGATTAACAAATTTGGAATCATTTTCATTAAAATAAATACTTGATCCATAAGTAAAATTACAAATATTTTTTAAAATATTATTAAAAGTTTTATATTTTAAGACTAGCAATTCACACACATAACCACTAAAACCTTGAACTTTGATTTCAGCCCCATAAAGATTATTTGATATCAAGAATTTCTTTAATAAACGGACTTCATCTTTCATTTTAGGTGTAAAATTTTCAAGGATATATTTAGTATGATAAGTAGATCTATCAGCGGCACTTTTCCAATTAGAAGGACTTACATCAAAACATGGGACGACATTAACTTTAATTTCTGAATTTTCGAATGGAATAAGAGCTTCAATATACGGATGTTCAGAATATCTCAAATACCATTTATATTTTTGTAATGTTATTTTACCAATTTCAAGTGATTTTTCTAATTGTTGATGTGTTGAATTTTTATCTAGTTTAACAAATATATCAACATCAGCATGATTTGGTAACCAAGTTCCTTTGGCAATTGAACCAGCTAAGGAAATATTTGTTACAGGAAAGTCAGAAGAATTTTTCTTTAAATTATTAATGATTTCACTAGATAGAGCATTCAACTTACGCTGGTAAATGATCGAAGGTTTGCAACTTTTTATTGCTAAGTTAGTCACAGATTTTAATGTCAAATACTTCACACATCATGAAATTTGAAATTAGATAATGTTGTATAAAGAGGTCCTTTATCAGTTAATTTACTACTTTTTAATGAAAAATTATGAAATTCCTGTGTTCCAAAAATTAAATCAGAATTATTCTTAAGCAAAGAAACAAGTTTTGATTTATTTTTTAGATTCTTAAGTCGACATAAAGTAACATGCGGTATAAATTTTATATCGTCAAATTTATACAAAGCACAAAGAGCAGTATTTACATTATTTGAGAGAGAGTCAATAAATTTAATAGAATTATTATCAACACCCATCCAAATAATTGATAATGTATTATAATTAGGAAATACGCCAATCGAATTAAAGGTCGCAGAAAATTTTTTAGTATTTATTTCAGATAATAAATTAGAAATTTTTTGAATTCTATCAGAACTCACATCACCAAGAAATTTTAGAGTAAAATGAAGTTGATTAGGATTTACAAGCCTCATAGAAGAATGAAAATCAGAAACAATATCATGAAAATTAAGGACATTCTCAATAATATTGGAATCATTTACATCAAGTGAAATGAAAGTACGCATAATTTGATTAATTACTACATACATATTTTAATATTCATNATAAAAATTTTTTTAGGTCCATAAATAATAGAAAAATAGACAGTATTGATGAAAAATAATAAAACAATAATATGTGTAACAGGATTACCTGGTTCAGGAAAATCCATATTCTGNAAAGTAGGAGAAANAATTGGATATAAAATAATAGTCATGGGAGATCAAATAAGAAATCAAGCAAAAAAAAGAGGATTAAGTAATAATGCNGAAACCTTATCAAAATTAATGATAGAATTAAGAGAAAAAGAAGGAAAAGATATTGTAGCAAAATTATGTTTAAATGAAATACAATTAACAAAAAATTATAACATAATAATTGACGGAATAAGAAATAAAGAAGAAATAAAATTATTTAAAAAAATGGGCAATGTATCAATAATTTTAATTGAAAGTACAACTGAACAAAGAATTAAATTTTTACAAAAACGAGCAAGAAGTGATGCGCCAATTAATTATAAATCATTTAATGAAAGAGACAAAAAAGAATTAAAGATAGGATTAAATAGTATCATTAATTCAGCAGATATAACAGTGTCTAATATAAATTTGACAGAAAAAGAATTCATCGACAAATCTAAAAAGATTTTATTAAGATTAATTAGAGAGTAATAAAATTGCAACAATTTAATAATAAAATAAGNATAGCAATACATACAAAAAAAAATAATTCTGAAGATAAAAATAAAATATTCATAGCTTTATCAAATATAATAGAATTAGATTATAATACTGCAAATAATACTATTAAAGCAGAAACTTCAGATTATAAATTACTAGAAAATATATATAAAATACTTTTATCAAAACAATCTATTCATATAGCAAGAAAAAGTCTCTTAAAAAATGTAAAAAATAATTCCACTTATATATTATTCAANAAACAAGCAGCAATGATTAATTCTTTAGTTATATGTGAAAATGAAAATGAATCACCACTTGGTCCAATAAAAGTTGAAATACACTCAAACAATATCGCTAAATTTATCGATTGGTTTGCTCCAAAACATGAAATCTTGTAAGTTTTTTTTCATCAGGATAAGGTAGATAAAATGATAAAAAATCCACNGCAGCTACCGCATTCTTATGCACAGAACGGGCTTGCTTTTCAAGTAGTTTTAAGTCTNCATATCTGGAGCTAAAGTGNGTCATAAGTAATAGATTTGAATTAGAATTTTTTGCCACAATTGCAGCTTCGACAGATGTACTATGAAATCTATCTTTTGCAAGATCTTTATCTTCTTTAGAAAATGTTGATTCATGAATTAAAACATCGCAATTAGAAAAAAATTGAGTTAATTGTTTTGTAGGTCGAGTATCCCCGGATATACCAATTTTTCTACCAGGTCTTGGTTTACCCAATACTTGTGATGAATTAATTGTTTTTCCTTTGAATTGAATAGACTTACCTCGTTGTAAGCTAGACCATTTAGTTCCTTCAGGAATACCTAATTTTTTTACTTTGGAAATATNAAATTTTCCAGGGCGATCAGATTCAACAAAGATGTAAGAATAATTAGTAATAGAATGTTTACCTTTTTTTGCATAAATTTTATAATCNTTTTCTTTAACAATTAAACCAGAATCAATTTCTCGAATAATAAATTTAAAATTTAAAGATAAGTTTAAAATTTTAATATTACTCCGAATAAATTTAGAAAGTCCTTTAGGTCCATAAATATAAAGAGGTTTATCACGTAACAAAAGAGACATACTCTGAATCAACCCAAGTATTCCAAGAATATGATCGCCATGTAAATGTGAGATAAATATAGATGTTTTTCTATTCATTCCAACTTTACATTTCATCATAGATTGTTGCATTCCTTCGCCAATATCAAAAATAAATAACTCCCCNTCCCGTATAATTAAACTGGATATGAGATTACGTTTAGTAGTAGGAATTGCTCCAGCAGTACCAAGAAATAGAATTTTCAAATCAGACATAATATTATAGTATATTATCGTGTTGAATAATAAATATTCAACGTTTTTTTACTACATTAATNAAACGAGTAAGCTTTTTATGAATATATATTTCATGTTGGTCTACTAGTTCAAAATCAGAATGTGTAAAATTAATCCAATTCTTAGGAAGCATATAAACAAAATATGAATGACTTTTTAAAATAGGTGAAATTTCATTAAAAAAATCACTTTGAAATTTACTCGTATCAGTAAATTTCTTAATACTACTTCTACCATATGGAAAATCAGTAACAATTCCATCAACTTCATTGACAGGNAAATANAGAGAATCAGAATTTATANTATGACAATTAGATAATTCATAATGTGTAAAATTCTTTTGAGAACCAATGCAAATTTTATGAGAAATATCTATTCCNATAAAATTAATATTCATAAGAGATGCTTCAATACCAAAACTNCCAGTACCACAAAATGGATCAAGAATAGTTTGTCCGGAATTTAATCTACATAAATTTATCAGAGCCCTAGAGAGTTTTGGATAAACAGAAAATGGACGAAAAAATGGTCTAGCTCGAGGTCTTCGATTCTGCCAACGAGGTAAATCGTATCNGTCANATTTGGAAAAAACTAACAACAGATCNTCAAATTCACAAATAAAAAGATACATATCAGGATTATCTAAACAAACATTCAAAGATGGAAATGATTTTTTTACTAATGATCCAATAAGACTTTCAAATTTAATATTAATTTTTTTTACATTATTAATTTTTTTAACTGAAAATGTTTTAATATTTTTAATATAGTCNTGAGAATTATCTAGCGTACAAAAATTTTCATTATCGATTTGATAATAAAATAATAAAATACCAAAATAATTACAATATGCAATCCTACTAAATATATCGTTAAAAGAATTTCTNTAATAATTAAATGATAGAATCATAATACGAAAATTTTCTTTAACAATGGTATAAGATATATTATTTGATTCTAATAGTGCATTCAGTTCACTTTTACCAATTTGAGGAAAATCACCTGAAAATATGAATAATACAAGTGTAGAATTATTGTATTGATTTATAATGTTCGGCAATAATTTTTGTAACGTCAACTTTACTCACATCACTAGGAATAGTATTTGTAGCTATTACAGTTTCAACTCCGGCTTCTTTAATTACATCAGATGCATTATTGACCATCAATGCATGGGTGCACAATGTAATAATTTTTCCAGAATTAAGTTTATGAAGATAATTAGCNGCTCTTACAATACTTGTTCCAGTACTAATCATATCATCAACTAATATAATATCACGACCAGCAACTTCCACATTACTATCTTCCATTACAACTTCTCCAGTTGTACGACTACGTGATTTTTTTAATGAGATATAATCAATATTCAATAATTTTGAAAATGCTTCAACTCGAGATGATCCGCCAAAATCTGGAGATACAGCAAGAGGAGAATTTAATTTAATATTATTAGAAACATAGTTAGCAAGTAATGGCATTGCAGAAACACTAAAAGTAGGAAATGAAAAATATCCAAGACCATGAGTGCTGTGTATATCAACAGTAAGGAGAGAATTCACACCAATTGATCTAAATAATCTTGAAATTACAGCAAGACTAGCTGTTTCGCCACGTTGAAATTCAAGATCTTGACGTGCATATGCCAAATATGGTACACAAGCATAAACTTTTGAACCCATTTGACTCAATTTATAAACGGTCAATAAAAATTGCATAACATGATGATCAACAGGAGGATAAAGACTTTGAACAAAAATTATATTCTTTCCTTGAACATCTTCGTTTATACGAATTTTTTTTTCTCCGTCAGGAAATGATTTAGTTTCAACCTCATGTAATTCATAATTAAGAGATTTAGCTAAAGTAGCAGATAAATTCGTAGAAGAGGGTCCGGACATTACAATCCATTCAGGCAACAGTATCAACAATAATTTGTAATTATTAGTTAATAACCATATATTATGAAAAAAATTTAAAATCAATCAGGATTTCCTGATTGATTTTTCAATATTGTTTATGACAGATATGCTTCTTCAGCATGAACGGTTTTATCCATTCCAGCCTCTTCGTCAGAAGATGAAACACGTAGTCCGAGTGTTGCATCTAGAATTTTCAAGAGGGCTATAGTTACTGCAATGGCATAACCAGCAGTAACAGCAATAGCAATGATTTGCGTAGTAAGTACAGAAATAGATCCTCCCATAAATACTCCGTCAGTACCACCAATAGCTGCTGATGCAAATAGTCCTGTAGCAATGGCGCCCCAAACACCACCCATACCATGGACTGCCCAAACATCTAATGAATCGTCCCAGCCACGTGAATTTTTGAATTCAATTGCAAACCATGAGACCAATCCAACACCAGCTCCTATAATAATAGCAGCAAGAGGACCTACAAAGCCAGAAGCAGGAGTAATTGCAACTAAACCTGCAACAGCACCAGTAGCAGTCATTATAGCACTAGGTTTTCCTGTTGAACGCATACTTAAAATCATCATCATTAATGCACCTGCAGCAGCAGATGTATTAGTAACAATAAATGCATTAACAGCTTGATCGTTAGCAGCTAATGCACTTCCAGCATTAAATCCAAACCATCCAAACCATAGTAATGCAGTTCCTAATAATACAAATGGAATATTATGTGGTTTCATAGTAGCTGATTTTCCTTTTCGTGCGCCAACTAAAATAGCGGCAACAAGAGCAGACATACCAGATGATATATGAACTACAGTTCCTCCTGCAAAGTCGAGAGCACCCATATTAAATAGCCATCCATCTCCAGCCCATACCCAATGTGCAATTGGAGAATATACAATCGTAGACCATAAAACAACAAATACAATAAGAGTTGTAAATTTGAATCTATCGGCAATAGCGCCAACAATCAGTGCAGGGGTAATTATTGCAAACATCATTTGAAAGACCATAAATGTCTGAGATTCCGCACCAGTCACACCTTTAAGTCCAATATGAGCCAGACCTCCTACAAAACCAAGCCCTGCAACAGATGGAGCGAAAGCTAAAGAATATCCCCAGAGGATCCATGTAATGCTAATTATTGCTAAAATAGCAAAACATTGCATCATAATATTTATAACGTTTTTTGCTCGAACCAGTCCACCATAAAAAAATGCAAGACCAGGTGTCATGAGCATAACTAAGGCCGAAGCCACTAGTAGCCAAGTAATGTTACCAGGTTCCATAGGAAAATCCATTCAATTAATAGTATATTAATGTTACTTTTGTACAGTATTAATCATATAAACTTGACAATTAAACAAAATTATCAAAAAAAACTAGAAATTTGTAGATTAATAAAACTCATATAAAATAAATTTAGAAAATCAATCAGTTTTATATATAGAGACTTTATTTTGATAAACTAATGCCAACGACAAAATGTCCGGAATGTGAGCATGATATGAATTTTGATTATTCAACAAGAAAAATGGCATGTAAAAATTGTGGTTTATTTACAAGTCGTGATGAATTAGTAAATTTAAGAGATAAAATAAGAGATAAAAAATACGATGATTATGATAAAAATTCACAAAGAGGAAATGATTATCTGCAGTGGTGGCTGTCAGATAAAAAGAAAAAATAATTTATTCAGTAATTACAATACCATCAATTAATTTTAAAGTAGAAATTAATTGATTCATGATTGAATTAAGTTTTATAGAAGAATTAGAATTATTAGTAGATTTAACAGATACAACAACTTCAATAGAATATACTCCTTCATTAATACCACGAGGATGTGATTTAATATATACGTCTTGATTCTTTAATACTAATTCATTAACTATGGGGGCAAGTTCAGATTCACTTATGCCATTAATAAAAATAGTTTTTGTCATATTAAGATTAAGGAGTTTTTTATCCAACAGAGGAAATACCTCGTGAATTAAAATATTTTCCATCTCATCAGGAACTCCAGGCAAACATACAATGTTGTTATTATTATATTTAATTAAAATTCCAGGAGCAGTTCCAACACGATTTCGTAAAGGAATAGATCCAAAAGGCATAGTAGCCATCTTTTTTCTACTTTCAGTAAGAACAAATGATTGAATAATTTTCTGTTCGACAAGAAGTTCATAACGTTGAATAATCATTTCTAACGCCAATGGATTAATTTTTAGAGGCAAATTCAAAGTAGAACTTACACAAGATAAAGTCATATCATCATATGTAGGACCAAGACCTCCTGAAAGCAATATCCACTCAGAATCACTGGAAATACATGAATTCAAAGTAGAAGAGATTTCTTGTGTATCGTCACGAACAACAAATGCACGTAATATTTCACAACCAATATCATCCAAATGTTTACAAATAGTTTGAAGATTAGTATTGAGAGTCCTGCCAGATAGTAGTTCGTTTCCAATTGAAATAATTTCAAAAGAAGGCATAATGATGAAAAATATACAATAATTGTTAACTTTATTGTAAAAAACTAAATAACACAAAAGGATGAATAATACAAGATGAAAAATATATTTTTTACTGGAACGGCAGGTTCAGGAAAAAGTCAACTAACTTCCATTTTATCAAATTGGTACCAACAAGAAGGAAAAGATGTAATCACTGTAAACTTGGATCCAGGAGTAAATAATTTACCATATGGAGTAGATGTAGATATTAGAGATTATATAAATTTGAAAGATATTATGGAAAAATATAATTTAGGTCCGAATGGATCATTAATTTTAGCTTCAGACTTAATTGCGACAAAATTAGAACAAATTGAAAATGAGATAGATGAATATAATCCAGATTATGTATTTATAGATACTCCTGGGCAGATTGAATTATTTGCATATAGAACAAGTGGACCATACCTTGTTAAAAACATGAAAAATGAAGCAAATGTAAATATATTTTTATTTGATTCAACGTTAGTAAAAAATCCTTCAAATTTCATCTCGATTGCTTTACTAGGAAGTTCAATAAAATTACGATTAAAAATTCCACAAATTTCAATATTAACAAAAACGGATTTGATTCCAGAAAATAATAAATTGCTAAAGTGGGCAGATGATTTTTCAGAATTATTAGACGATTTGAAAGAAGATGGAGAAACATATGATTTAACAAGTAGAATAATTGAAAATGTTATGGAATCAGATATTCTTGATGAATTAATACCTGTATCAACTGAAAATAATGAAGGCATAGTAGAATTAGTGGCTTCAATATCAAGAATTATAGACAGAGGAGAGTAATAATCAACTATCCAATTTTGTCTTTAGAACAGCTGCTGCCTGCTCAGGATCGATTTCATTTTTGTATACTTCGTCAACCAAGGAATCAAGATTTATGTCATTATTTACTTCTTGTAAAAAGGAAGTTTTTAAATTTTCAATCATTATATCCAAGATTTGATTTTTAATTTTATTTTTTTTATACGAAGGATGATTTAGTGAATTTGTGATAAATTCTTTTCTTGCAAGAATAGATTTAAGTAAATTAGAAATTCCAGTTCCATCAGTAGAAATCGTTTGTATAACATTTGGTGACCAATTATTATTTTCATTAGAACCAATATATGCAAGTAACCGAGTGTACATTTTATCAGAGCCTTTAAGATCTGATTTATTTATAACAAATATGTCTCCTATTTCCATTAAACCAGCTTTATACATTTGAATGTCATCGCCCAATTCCGGCATAAGAACAATTACAACAGTATCAGTAATTTTTAAGATATCAACTTCGGATTGTCCAGCGCCAACACTTTCAACAATTATTACATCAAATCCGGATGCATCGAGAACAGATATACTTCTTCGAGTTGCTTTTGCAAGACCACCAGATCGATTACCTGAAGCCATACTTCTTATATAAACACCTGAATCAGAACCATGATCTTGCATTCGTAAACGATCTCCTAATAATGAACCGCCAGAAATTGGACTAGAAGGATCAATTGCAATAACCCCAACTTTCTTATTTAATTTACGAAAGGAACTAATTAATTGATTAATGAGAGTGCTTTTCCCAGTACCAGGAGGACCTGTAATTCCAATTACAAAAGCATTTCCAGTTTTTGAATATAATTTAGACATTATATCATTTATTTCTGGATCTTCGTTTTCAATCATAGAAATAGCTCTTGCTATAAATGCACGGTCGCCAGATAGAATAGAACTAATCATATTATTACTCATAGGGCCTAATTACTTATCAGCAAATCATTTATATAATTAATAACTTTGTCATTTGACGAATTTTTTTTCAATAATACGAAATTAATTAAAGCATAGTATTTTGGATTCATATATAGGTAAATCATATTGCAAGAAACTAAAAATTATTGGAAAGTCAAAATAAATGAGATTACAGAGAAAAAATCAACTAATCAAGATTCTGAAGATCAACTAAAACAGATCAAAGATAGGATAAAAAAATGGGAAAAAGACGTACTCGAACCATGGACAGATAATTCTGCAGATCATAATAAAATTTATCAAACTACTTCTGACATAAACGTAAAAAATACTTACACGATGGCAGATGTTGACAATTTATCACAAAATTTGTTTCCGGGGGATTTTCCGTATACTAGAGGTCCATATCCGAATATGTATAGAGGAAAAAAATGGACAATGAGAATGTTTTCAGGATTTGGAACACCAGAAGATACAAATAAAAGATTAAAATATTTAATAGAAAACGGACAGACTGGATTAAGCATAGCATTTGATATGCCAACATTATATGGATATGACGCAGATAATAAAAGATCAATAGGTGAAGTTGGAAAATGTGGATGTAATATTTCTTCACTGAAAGATATGGAAATATTATTTAACGAAATACCATTAAGGGATGTAAGCACGTCAATGACAATCAATGCACCTGCTTCGATTTTAACTGCAATGTATGCTTCAGTAGCAATAAAAAATAACATTCCTATTAATGAATTAAGAGGAACAGTGCAAACTGATATTCTAAAAGAATACATCGCCCAGAAAGAATGGACATATCCACCAAAAAATCATATGAGAATTATTAGAGATATGATGGAATATTGTACAAAAGAAATGCCAAAATGGAACTACATAAGCATTAGCGGATATCATATAAGAGAAGCAGGTTCAAACGCAGTACAAGAATTAGCATTCACGTTAGCCAATGGATTTACGTATTTAGAATTAGGCAAACAAGCAGGACTCAAGATAGAAGAATTTGCTCCACGTTTGTCGTTTTTCTTCAACAGCACTATGAATTTCTTTGAAGAAATTGCCAAATTTAGAGCTGCAAGAAGGATATGGGCAACAGTCTTAAAAGAAAAATATGGAGTAGAAGATAACAAGGCACTCATATTAAGATTTCATACACAAACATCAGGAGCATCATTAACATGGCAACAGCCAATGAACAATATAGTCAGAACTGCAATAGAAGCACTTGCAGCAGTATTAGGTGGAACACAATCATTACATACTAATTCGTACGATGAAGCATGGGCATTACCTACAGAAGAAGCAGTAAAAGTTGCATTAAGAACTCAACAAATAATTGCAGAAGAAACAGGAGTAACATCAACAGTCGACCCATTGGGAGGATCCTATTATTTAGAATGTTTGACAAACGAACTGGAAGAAGGAGCTTATAGATACTTTGATAAAATAGAAAAAATAGGAGGAGTAATAAATGCAATAGAAGAGGGATATTTACAAAAAGAAATTGCAGAAACTGCATATCGAAATCAATTGCAAATTGAAAAAGAAAAAGAAATTATTGTAGGTGTGAATAAATATAATGAAACTGAAGAAAAACCAATTAAAATATTAAAAGTAGACGATAAAGCTCAAGAGATTCAAATAGAACGTTTGAAAAAAATCAAAAATGAAAGAGATAATGATAAAGTCAAAAAAACATTAGCAAATTTAAGAAGAACTTATGAAAACGATGAGAAAAACTGCATGTATGATACATTAAAAGCAGTACAAGCATATGCAACATTACAAGAAATTGTTGATGTTGGAAGAGACGTTTTTGGAGAATGGAAAGAACCGCAGATTTTTTAAGAGTTGAGAAAATGTCAGAAAAAACAAAAATCAGAATATTAGTTGCAAAACCTGGATTAGATGCACATGATAGAGGAATACTAGTATTATGCAAAGCGTTAAGAGATGCTGGAATGGATGTCATCTACAGTGGATTATTACCAACTCCAGAACAGGTAGCAAAAATAGCAATTGACGAAGATGTTGATGCAATAGCTTTAAGTTTACACAATGGAGCGCATTTAACAGCATTTCCAGAAGTAAAAAAACACCTAAAAGACAAAGGTATAGACAATATAGCAGTAATTGGAGGAGGAATCATTCCTGAAGAAGACAAAAAAGAGCTTGAAAATAAAGGCATATCTGGAAACTTTGGTCCAGGCACGTCAATGGAAACAATAATTGATCACATAAAAAAAATGGTCAAATAATGCAGTATTAAGATATAAATAAAATTTTAGAATTATCGTTTATTATATTCGCCGACAGTCCTTTCAAACTCCATGATTAAGACACTGTCAACGATAGTTACGTATACTTTATATTGTCCAGGCAGAAAGAAATTTTTAGTCATGACTGAATTAAATTCTTCATAATCACTTAGATCAACAATAAATTCTCCAGAAATTAAATTAACAAGCGTTACAGAAGTTATTTTAAGAGACTTGCCTTCTCCTTCAATAGTATAAATTGAAACGGGGACATTTGTAATAAAAGACGTATTTGACAATTGGTCGTTTGGAATATTAGTAATTTGGGATTCCAAATCAGAAGCGTAATTACTACCAAGATTAAGTGCATTTGCACGTAAACTATAAACAAAAATTAATAGAAATAATAATACAATAACTGTAACATTCTTTTTATTAAATTTGTTTAATAAAATATTTAAATTATTAATGATCGTATCCATCAAAATAAATACACTAACCCTCGAACAAAACTCTCCACATATCAAGAATATTTATTTTATACTGATAATGTGGCCATTCTATCAGATTCGAGATAATTTCGTCACTTGAGATCCAAAATTGAGCTTCGTCAAAAATAGTATCAAAAACAGCAATGTTAGCAGAAGGGAAACTACCGTAAGAATATGCAATTTCAGTTTGGATTTTTTCATCAAGAATTTCATTTATGAGTAATATTGCACCGGCTTTGTTATTTGCGTTAAATGGAATAGAAGAATGAACATTGGATTTCATACTTCCTTCGTGTGCAATGTAAATTTCAATTTCATCGTCAATATCCATCTCCAAAGACTCTAGTAAAATAGAACCGTATCTAAAATATCCGACTAGAAGTTCTTCTTCGTCAAATGCTTCAAGAATAGAATCAATAACAAGTTCTGGTTCAATTTCTCCGAATAGTTCGTCCATTTCCTCCATTTCAGGCTCATCGTCAATTTCAAAATTCAATAGTTCTGGCCATTCAGATTCAAGAGAAGCATCATAACCGTTGTAATAATTAGATTCACTATAATACAAGACAGTATTAACAACTAAAGCGGCACCGGCATTAGTTTCAATAGGATTTGGAAACAAGAGTCCTTCAACTTCTTCGTCGTCGTCATCGTCGTCATCTCCACTTCCTGAGCCATCATTATCATCGTCGTCGTCATCGTCATCATCTCTACTTCCTGAACCATCATTATCATCATCGTCGTCGTGATCTTCTGCAGATGGACAACGTTCTTCATCATCGTCGTCATCGTCATCATCTCTACTTCCTGAACCATCATTATCATCATCATCGTCATCGTCATCGTCATCTTCATCCTCTCCTACCAATCCCAAATAACAATATACATTTTCAAATTTGTAGAATTCGTCAGAATTATAGAGAAATGCATATGTATCAAACCATAAAGTTATAACAGAACCGTCATTATCAATACCAGAAATTTGTGATTGAAATACATGAGAATTATCAGACTTATCGATAAAATCACTAGTTTGTGGATATAATAATTTTTTTTCTGTTAATCGAGCAGTAGCTTCATCACTTAAAATTAACAAATCATACGAACCACTTTTTCTACCCGAGACTTTATCGTTAACTAATTTAGTAGAGACTCCAGACCAATGTCCAGAAGTAACAGATACATCAATATTGTACTTTTTAGAAAATTCAGCTTTAATAAAATTAAAAAATGATTCATTATAGATTTCTTCGTCGACAAATATA
>NZOP01000017.1 GCA_002693165.1 Nitrososphaerota archaeon | reverse complement strand
TTTTCTAATGGATTTTTTAGGTTTTTTAGTCGAAGTTGTTTTCTTAGTAGCAGTTGTTTTCTTAGTAGCAGTTGTTTTCTTAGTAGCAGTTGTTTTCTTAGTAGCAGTTGTTTTCTTAGAACTTTTTAATCCTGATTTTTTACTAGATCGAGAACGAGATGAAGTTTTTCTAACAACACGTTTGGAAGTAGTTTGTGATCTTTGCATTACAAATACGCCTCCAATAATTATAACCAAAGCAACTATGAGAGGAAGAATTAAACTTGATGATTCTTCCGATTGTGGTTTTTCATCAATATTATTTTGATTGATAGGATTTTCAGATTGTGGTTTTTCTTCATTAATTTGTTGACTAACAACAGGTACAACAGGTCGATCAGAAACAGCTTCAAGGACAATAACCCGAGCGCTAACAGATGATAGTGCATCACTAAAACCTGCTAAATGTAATTTATAGAAACCGGGTCGTAGATTTGATGTTAAAGTACTATCAAGATTAATAACAAACTCATTTGTTGATTTTTCAGAAGCTATTCCCTTAGATAAAATTTCATTATTAATTTCATTAATCAATGCATAACGAAGTCCTAAATTACCCTCGCCGATTAATTTCAGAATGATTTCATTATCAGAATTGAGTTCAATGAAATTTGTATTTATATCAACAATTTCAACTAGATTTGCACTTCCATAATAAAACTGACCGGGTTTAAATGGATAAGTTTCATCTCGAAAAGCAATTAATTCGGCATACTGAGCAGGAGGATCATATATTTTCAACATAAAAGGTCCATTAGATATAACTAACATTTTATATTCATCAAACCAAGAAAGAGCAGAATTATATCGACTTTGAGCATCAGAGGTAGAAACTAATTGTTTTCCTTGAACTGTAAATACATTTAGTGGAATATTATTTTCTGAACTATGTTCACGTAAAACAGAACGAACAAGTCGTGCGTCTCTATCCATAACAAGACTCAGCCATGGAACGTTAAATCTTTGTGCAGCTGTATCACTGTACGCAGCTTTTCGTTGATCAAAAACTAATGTATCCATTGAATAAAGTATTTCCCAAGGCATTGTTATGCTAGTAATACTAGCATAATCAGCAATGTAATCAGGAGCAAAATGCCAGAAATCAACATAAACTTCTAGTTTATTATCATCAACTATACGAAATCCTTTGAAACTATCCAAATACGGTTTCGAAACAGTAGCAATAGCAAATTCCATTGAAGATTTTTCGTCGTTATAAGTTAGATCAAAAGTTTGATGTATAGAATAAATTACATCAGCCATAGTTATAGATTCGCCATGATGCCATTTAGAATTAAAGTAATTTGAATAGTCGAATACAACTTTACTTGTTGCGACTGAACCTGCAGGAACATTGGACCAAGAACTAGTTTCAGCATTCCAAACAAATGAATCTGAAGGAATTTGAAGAGTTCCGCTCGGACCAGAAGTAGTAATGTCATAATTTGCACGATAAGGAATTGGTAAACCGGTAAATGGATGTCTAGTAATAGGAGGATCGTACATATTTCTCCATATATCACTACCATAAAGATCACCAAAGCCTCCTACAGGATTCCAAGTTGTACGTTCAGTCCACACCCAAACATTACCAATAGTTAAATCATTTTTACCAGGAATATGCGCATCTCTTTGTGTCCAGAGACTTTTTGGACCAGCTATTATATCAGAGCTTATACCTTCAATTTTATCATTGGCAGGTAAATTAGTAATAATATTTGCAATCCAGAGCCTTACAGATTCATCAAGACATAGTTTAGAAGCTTCAACATATATGGAATTTCTATCCTGTTCATTTTCAAAATCTCCACTAAAGATTTTTTGGCTAAGTTCATCCAAGTCAGGACTTTCATATTGCCAATAACCTTGTTCTTGCCATCCAGGCATATTTCCTAACCAGGGAGCACACATTTGATTTAATGTACCAGAATCATATCTATTGGCTGAACCTTTACCCCAACCCTCAGTATACATATGCCAAGAACCACCGGTTCCAACTAAATTTGGATCAGTACTGTATACGGCAAAAATAGCAGGGCCAAATTGCTGGTATGTAGGTTGTACTATAAAACCTAAATTTTCAACTTCAGACCTAATCAAATCACCAACGTCTCTTCGTTCGTCCTCAACACGTATTATAAAATCAATACGAATTGGTTTTCCATTATAATGCCATTTACCCTCAACTAACTCAGCTCCTGCATTAATCATTTCATTATGAACTATACCTCTAGCATAATCAGGATCATAAGTGATTGATGATTCAAGTAACATATCATACAGAGTTAGATAATCACTATCAAAGGAACTAACATGAGTCAACATAGGTACNGCCATTCCTTTGTAAATTTCTTGAACAACAAAATCTCGATTAACAATAAAATGTATTGCCTGTCGAACTTCTTTAATTGAAAAAGGGTTAAGTTGTCCTTCAGGGCCAGGTGCAGGATTAAGTAATAATGAAATAGTAGAAGTTGGTGCTTCGTGAACTTTAATTCCAGGAGTATTACGTATATCACGTGCCGCTGTAACTTTCAGTCCAAAATAATACATATCCATTTGATCGGCAATAATTTCTTGAGGGGCAACGTCAACATGAAATGATCTNAATCTAAGAATATCTACTGCAGGACCGGGTTTATTATGTGGAGGTACATAGTTACTCTGACCAACTGACATAGTAGGNACAATAGCAATCAATAAAACAAAACTTAACAAAATTGTGATAACTTTTGTAGAGAAACCAGATAACATAATGATCCACAGGTTATGGTTTTACAAATTTACGAAGTTTTTTTATGTCAATATTACCAGTGCGAGAAATGGAAATAAATGCTACAACAACAACAGCAAGCACACCAGCAANAAGAGTATACATAATTGTTTCAAAATTATTTGTTTTGTCAGATATTGAAGAAATATCACTTTGAATTTGGTTAATTTGAATAGGAAGATTAGCTAATTCAGGAATATTACTTGGAGGTACAGGTACAATAGGAGGAGGACTATCTACATTAGTAGAATTCTGTAACAAATCAAAAATAGATTCAGAAATAACAGATAATCTATTCTCGAGTTGATCTAAATTGTTAAAACCAAAATCCATAAAAAATGAAGCGCTAGCTACATTTCCAGAAGCTTCTATAGCTACTATACTATGAGCACCCTCACCTGCAATTGGAATAAATATATCAGTAGTGAAGAGTCCATCATTATTAGTACGAGTGGAAGAGATGATAACTCCGCTTACAGAAATATAAATTTCTTGATCGGGTTGGAAATCAAATCCAGAAATACGTACGTCTCTCCCTCCAGGTCCAGATGGAGGACTTATAAAGATCGAAGGAGTTGGCATTGATTTAGTTCGTGCAAAACCAATCTTTTGGTTCATACCGGTTATTTCACCTAACCGACCGTCAGTCCAGATCATATATACATCGTCGACTACAGCCTTGATATCGTTATAATCTCCAATAAACGCACCTCTAGGAAAAGCTTTGTTAGGATTGGTTGGATAATCAGTAATTCTAGAATTTTGCAGCCAAGTCTCACCATTATCTTCAGAACGAGTATAATACATGTGATATTTTATTTCACTAGGACTATCTCGAAAATCACCAAAGAATGCATGAATATTTCCGTCAGGTCCAACGTCGAGTGCTGGAAAGAACTGAAAAGCAGATTTTGTATCATCGTTTATACGTTTAGGAAGTGACCAAGATTCTCCTTGGGTAGTAGAACGTGCAAAAAATACATCGCCATCATCAGTAGGTTTATCTGAAGGACGTCCGCCAAAAACAAGACTTATTGAACCATCCAAGTCAGATACAGCACCTCGAGGCATTGCACTAGCCCAGGATCTAAAAGGAGCGTTCCTAGANCCATAAAATGGTTCGTTAAATGTTGCAACACGAGTATGTGTAGAAATGGAATCCCCTCCATTGTCTGATCGAGCAACATAGATTTCCCCTAATCCTTCAAAAGGACCATCATCGGTAGAATCAAAATATGCTACGTATACAGTACCATCATCATGTGTGAAAACATGTGGAAATTGAACAACTTGGTCAACATCTTCNGCAAATTGTTCNNCTCCTTCACCTCCACGACCAGCACCTGCATAAGTAGAGTAGACAGTTGGACTAACAGGTATAGGATCACTCCAAGTTTGTCCATAATCTTCAGATTTAACTAATTCAATAGTGGTCTCAAGTACAGGATATCGGAAATAAAGAAAAGCCCCTTCTAAAGCAAAGAAGAAATCATATCGGGTAACAAAATGTGTGTATACAACGTAAATAATATCTTCGTCAGGATTATCAGGATTAGGACCTGATGTCATCCAAGGTTTGTCTAAAAAGCCGAATCGAAGCGTACCTGAACTGGTTACATTAAGACCATCGTCACGTTGTGTTTGAGAAAAAACTAATTCAATTTTACTACGAGCACTAGATATTGGTTGTAACCATGTTTCTCCTCCATCACCAGAACGAGTAATTGATATACTAGAAACTGTTTCTGCCATAGGAACACCACCTAAACTAAAATCGTCTCTTCCAATAGATATACAGCCCATATACACATTTCCTTTTCTATCAAAAGTAGCGATTGGATCTCCGGCTGCGCCAAGATCTTCTTGTAAATATTTAGATTGATATGCACCACTCCATGATTGACCGCCATCTTTGCTAACATATGAAACTACATTAGCAAAATTATAATCAATTGTACCAATTACAATATGTTCATGATCGTGTGGGTTTACAGCCATTACAGGTTCAGTTTGTACAGGAACTGTACCAAAATCTCTAGTAATAAGAATATTCCTACTAAATTTTTGAGAAGGATCACGATAAGGAACAAGAGCGGCAGCTCCGGCAGCCTGTAATCTTACATCGCGGTCATTGTTTGGTCCAGCAAAATCAATATTTTTTTCCATCCAGTCTTCAATAGCACCTTTTTTTGCATTTGCAAAACGAACATCTTCACCTCTAACTACCCCCTGGGCAGCACCGGAAAAGACTTTGGAAACAGGTTCAAGAAAGTTCATTCCACTTTCTGGAATCAAAGGAGATATAGCTCGATAGGGCCTTGCATCACTCCAAAGAATATCTTCAGGTCCAGCAGAAACCGGAGGAGTGTAAAAAGGAAAAACTATCGATGTACAAAGAATAAAAAGTAGCGTATATACAAGTACTTTCATTTTGATATATTTGTTGTTAATATATTTAAATGGTTTTCGTAATAAAAAATCCCGGTGTNTAAATTATGATACAATGCTCAAAGCAGCGTCCATTCTGATAATAACTGTAAGTAATGCGTCATTTTGAAACTTCCCAATTTCCTCGGTATAATTTAGCGCGCCACTTATATTACCTTCAATTATCCAGTTAAAGAATTCAGCTTCAGTAGCATTAACTCCTGGTTGGTTTTCAAGCCAATCATAATAAGGATTAATCATAGAAATAACTCTGTCAATTTTCGTTCCAAGATTTGGATCACTTTGTATTGCAATAACTTTAACATTTTGCCAATGTTCTTGTGCTTGAAGTCTAGTTGTTGGAACTTCTTTTCTTAACTCAACTAAAAGTAGTTTATCATTCTCAAATTTTATTATAGTACTCTTAATGGATTCTAAACGTAAATTTGCCTTATCTAATTCTTGTTCGGAGAGTTGTGCATTTTGTACAGTTAAACCAAGTTCATCTTGTTTAATCTCAAGTTCAACCTCAATCTGTTCAAGTTGATTATTTAACACAGATATTTCTTGCGAAAGTTCGTTTTGGTCTTTTTCATAAGAACCAAGCTTAGTTTGTAAATTTTCAATAGTATTTTTCGATACAGATAACTCAGATTCCTTAATTTCAAGTTCGTTTATCCGGTTATTAAGAAAATTTATTTCAGATCTAAGTACAACCTCATTAGTCGCTAAATCATCTATCTGAGGTTGAATAAGTACATAACCAAAAATCGAACCAAATAGAAAAGCAACAACTATAGAACCGAGTAATTTATTTCTCAGAGATGGACTACTCGTTTTACGTTTTACTGGTCTTTTTTTAGACATTATAAAATTATTTATATGTAAACTAATTTATAATTTTTCGTTAATTTTATGAATTTATATCAATGAAAACAATATTATTGATGAATTTATATCATAGAACATTGGAAATATTATTTTTCATATCAATTCTGTCGACTTGTTTGATAGCAGGGATAATTGGATCATTATTAGGTTTAGGAGGAGGATTCATTATTGTTCCTGCATTGACGTTGTTATTTGATATACCCATACATCTAGCAATTGGAGCAAGTTTTATCGGAGTATTAGTAAATTCAAGCAGTGCGTCATTAGTTTATATAAAAAATGGAATGACGGACATAAAATTAAGTTCAATTTTAGAATTAGGCGCAGTAATAGGTGCAATTATCGGAGCTTCGATATCATTAACAATTAACAGCAACATCCTTAGTATAATTTTTGGATTAACATTAACTTATGTTTCAATAAATATGTACATTAAATCGAGAACNGAAAATAACAAAACAATTCAAACACACAAAAAATCAAAAATCACAAAAGAATACTTCAAAGATATTTCAACACATGATGAAAAATATTCAGTAACAAGAGTCAAAGAAGGAGTAATACTAAGTTCCATAGGAGGATTATTTGCTGGATTATTAGGAGTGGGAGGAGGTGTAATCTTTGTACCGATAATGAACCGAATAATGAATGTTCCAATAAAAGCAGCAATAGCAACAAGTAGTTTCATGATTGCAATGACGTCATTAATAGGAGCAATAATTTTTATAATAAATGGATATTTTTATGCAGAAATAATACCTGCTATCATTCTAGGTGTATTCATTGGAGCACAAATTGGAGCAAGAGTAAACAAAATTATTAATAAGAAACTATTAAGCAATGTATTTTCAATCGTAGTAATTTATATTGCAATTAGAATGTTATTCAAAGGATTAGAAATAAATTTGGTATAAGAAAGATGAATAAAATCAATAATAAACTTGATCAAAGAATACAGCAGATAATAAAAATATTATTAACGTTAGCAATGANCATTACAATAATTTGGATAATACTTTCGTCAATAGAAAGTAATATTTACAACAATCAAATACTAAAAACTAAGATATTAGAAATAGATTTATTGTTATTTTTCGTTTTATTGATTTTATTTTCTATTCCAATTATTAGAACAATAGTAATGACAGTAACATTTGTCCAAGAGAAAAATTACATTAATGGGTTATCAGGTTTGATTATACTAACACTAGTAATAGGTTTAGTAACAATAATTACATCTAACTGAGAATTTCAAGAGTGCCATATCGGCCAACATTTAACTTGACTTCTCCTCGAAAACTGTTAGTGTAACCATTACCAATTTTGATCTTTGTACCCTGTTGTACTTTTTCTATATCATCATTCCATAAAGAGAGCGTAATTTCAGCAGTGTCATCCTTAATTTTGACATCAGCAACTCGTGCTTCTGTACCAAAACGAGTATTAACTGTACGTGTTTCGCCAACTTCNGTTACTTCTGCTTCAGGTATTTCGACGTTTTTTGCGCCGTCTGTTAATTCTGCAATGTTCATTTGTAACAAATATAGCAATCTTATACATATTTTAACTTTATTTATTAATAGATTTTTGAAGTTTATTATAGATATATGCATTATCGATGTTATAGAACATGATTTCTTTTGTATGAGAACATAGGAATAATCTTAATATCATTCATAGTAACATATCTAGCAAGTAAAATTCTCATTACTTTCTTAAAAAACACAAAAAGAGAAGTCCTTGACTACCATAAAAAAGGAAAAAATTATGTTGCATATCCAGGAG
Organism: Nitrososphaerota archaeon; assembly: GCA_002693165.1. The sequence goes on along the minus strand of NZOP01000017.1, from coordinate 42,081 downwards.
GTCCAGCAATAATCGTCGGAATTATATTTTCATTAGCAATATTATACATAACAACAANCGATACAAGAATAATTGCAATATTAGGAGTTACAGTAATAGCAGGAACAATCGGGTTAATAGATGATTTAAAATCATTAGGAGGTCGAAAAAAGCCGCTTTTTTTATTACTAGCAGCTTTACCAATAATATTACTTGGTTCCTATGAACCTACTATGGATTTTTTGTTTTTTGGTTCGTCGCAGCTAACAATTATATATCCATTTTTAATATTAATTGCAATTCCAGTGACTGCTAATACATTGAATACAATTGATGTGTTAAATGGAGTATCAACAGGCTTTATAATAATTGCAGCAATCCCAGTGTTAATAGCATTAATAGTAAAGGGAGACATGAACGCAGCATTAACAACAATGGTTTTAATTACATCATGTATTGCATTTTTTATATTTCACAGATACCCTTCAAAAGTGTTTCCAGGAGACTCAGGTACGCTAGCATTAGGCGCAATGTATGGAGCAATAGTAATTATAGGAGGTGTAGAATTAATAGGAGTATTTGCTTTACTACCTGCAATATTAAATTCCTTTGCTTATTTGTCAAGTATGAAAGATTTTGTCGAGCATAAAAATATCAAAATNAGACCAACAAAAGTGTTAGCTGACGGAACAATCATGGCTGAAAAAGATAAAAGAGCTCCAATAACACTAGTAAGATTAATTGTCGCAGGGAATCCGTCAAAAGAATTATCAGTTGTAAATACAATTTTTATGTTAAGCATAGTTTCATCAATATTAGCAACAACAATTACATTAATAATGTGGTTANGTTAGATTGAAAAATTTACCAACATTAAGTTTTATAATATTTATTGCATTCACACTAGTGTTTATTATTGCATCAATAATATTTACAATAATAATACCATTAAACACTACATTAACATCGGAATTAGGAATAGTTGTGAGTAGTATAATAAAAGGAATTACTTCACTAAGTTTANTTTTTATCTGGATTCTTATTATGCAAAAAATAATTTCGAATTACCTAGAAAAGAGATTTAGATCAATTCATTGATGCNAATTGAGAATCAATTTCNTCATAATTTGGTTCTTGACCAGGATTATCTGCAAGCCATTTATATCTAATAATTCCTTGTTCATCGATAATAAAAACTGATCGAGTAGCAACGGTATAACCATCTAAATCAAGAAAATTAGGAAATTCAATTCCAAATTTTTTAATAACAGTTTTGTTATAATCGCATAAAAGTAGAAAATCAATATTATTTTTTTCTTGAAATTCTTTAACACTAAATGGATAATCTACACTGATNGCAATCACTTTTGCATTTCGATCAGAAAATTTACTTAAATTATCACGAAAATTACATAATTCAGCTTGACAAACTCCAGTAAATGCAGCTGGATAAAAAACCAAAACAAGTTTTTGTCCTACAGGCAGCGTTTTTAAATTATTATCTGCNTCTGGGAGTTTAAAATCAGGTATAGAATCTCCAACATCAACCATACCTGATGATAATTAATACTAATATTTAGCAGTTCTTTCCCAGTTTTTCAGTTTTTCATCATAATCTGCACGGGAATAAAGAACTTTAGCAGGAGAACCAAGAACTACAGTATTATCAGGAACGTTTTTAACAACTATAGAACCCATAGCAATAACACTATTTTCTCCAACAGTAACACCAGATTTGATTACAGAACGTGCNCCAATAACTGCATTATCTTTCACCAATACACCTTCAAGTTTTTTACTAGGAGGATAAGGATCATTAGTCAAAGTAGCAGAAGGACCAATAAACACGTTTTTACCAATAATACATTTTGGAGCAACATACACTAAACCTTCAATCTTAGTATCAGAACCAATTTTCACATTGTAATCAATATGAGCAAGAGAGCCAATAATTACATTATCACCAATTTCAGTGTCATTTCCAATATATGACATGTTCCAAATTTTAATATTTTTTCCCAATACAACATTTTTNCCGATAAATGAAGTTGGTGCAATTGTATTAGAAGTATCAGTCATTATAATTCACGATTAATGTTTTTAATTTTAAAAGGCATACTATTGGATTTTATTNGATCAGGAATTTCGTCATACCATTTAGACAAGAAAGTAGATTCAAAAAGAAAGTTACGTTGAATGTCAGGCAACATAATAGGAATACTTTCAATTATAGGATAATATCTCATACATTGATCACAATATAACAAACCNGATTGAATATCTGNATTGTGTTGTTCAAATTCAAACAAATGTAGATCNCTATTCTTATCAAAAGGACAAATAAGTACAGACTTTAAAGTTTTTTTCATTTGCAATCANAAATCTAAATATATCGGAGCTCCGCGTTTTGCAGAATTAATAGCAGCTTCGGCAATTTTAATGGTATTTAACCCATCTACACCTGTTATAAGAGGAGATTTCTTTAATTTTACAGATTCAACAAAACTTTTTAATTCATTCATAAGAGGTTCTTCGTATTTCCTTGTAGGAATAGTTACAGACTTACCATCGTCATGTCGAATTTCTTGAGACATATAATCACCAGAAAGATTACCATCAGTACAAGTTACGGAGATTCTTCTAACCTTGTAGGGAGTAACCCAATTTGCAATAATTATTGCGGTCTTTTGATTCTTAAATCCAAGTATAATAGTAGCAAAATCTTCGTAATCGGTACCAACAAATCCTTGAGCTTTTGGATTTAATACATTACCGGTTCTAGCAAAAACAACACTTGGTTCCTCATTAAATAACCATCGCGCACCGTCAATATCATGAACGGATGAATCAAGAATTACACCAATATCTTTAGTTACGCCAGCCCAACGATTTTCTCTTTGAAATTCGATCAACAATGGNTCTCCAAACGTTTGTTTTTGAAGTTGTTCTTTGATATTTACAATAATAGGATTAAATCTTTCCACAAAACCAACTGTTAAAGAAGTGTTATTATCTTTAGCAAGATTTACTAATTCTTCGCCTTGTGATGATGAATAAGTCAAAGGTTTTTCTACTAATGTAGAAATACCANGAGATAATGTAGTTTTAGCAAGATCAAAATGAGTAGTAGTCGGAGTACATATGTTGCAAATGTCAACATCGCGATCTTTTAGTANTTCATCAAGACTAGAAAATCCTTTTATCGAGTATTTTTTTTCAAAAAGAGTTCTTAGTTCTGGATTTTTTTCAACAAAAGAATCCAGACAATTAAGTTCGTCCAAAACTCGAAGATGATGTTTTCCCCATGAACCAGTACCAATAACTGCAGCTTTCAATCTTAATTCAACCCTAATTTTAATTACCTTGTACAAATTGTATTTGCGTGTATTAAAAATATATTGTCTTTGAGTTTTCCTTTAAGAGTTTTTAGGATTTTTTCGTCATTTAATGAACCTAAAATCAGTAATTGTTTTTTTTCAGTAGCAGGGAGATAAAAAGTCGTCTTATTATTTTTTGTAATTTTATAATCATTAATGTCATTAACATTACCCACTATATCAGAAATTTTATCAATCATACGGTTATGAATATAAGATTTATCACCTCGAATTTCAGATTTATCTATCGACCAACATAAGTAGATTTCAGTTCGACTTGCTTTAAGAGAATTTTCTTTCATAAATAGTTTCAGCTGATCAATAAAGAATCTAATATAAGATTCAATTCCACGCAATATACCAGAAATTATATACAAAGATGGATCTCCTGATTCAAGTGTTGTAGAAAAAGAACGAACNTCGGTTAACTGGTTTGAAATATCATCAACATAATGTATAGGATTTTGTAATAACATACGATTTGCATAATTATTTATTTTTTTCAATGACTCTGCTTCAGAGATGATAGGAGAATATAATAATGAAATTTTTTGTAAATGCAATAATTCAGATAAATCAATATCAAGAACATTGTCATAAGTAATATTTGCATTTTTGGCATAAGTCTGTNNAATTTTTTTATTATCAGGATTATTTATGCCAAAAGAAATCGCCTTTGTAGTTTGAGGGTTTAGAGGAAGATAAGAATAGGAAAAATCAGTTTCAGAACTCAGACCACTACTTCGTTCAATAATTTCAATCATTTCAAAATTAGTACCGTGACCAACAGGAACACAATTAAAAATCATTGTATCTTTCGAAATATTTTTTGAAAGTTCATCTAATGTAGAAAAAATTTGTTTTTTATAATCATCAGTTTCACGAATTTTTGGAGTAAAAAAAATAATTAAATTTTCACTTATAGCATTTTTTTCAGGTTTTATACTAAGAAGAGATTCAGCGTCAATTAACTCTTGAGCAGACGAATAATTAGATAGAATTTGTTTATTGATCTCAGTAGCAACGTGTAATTTTTCATCGAGTAATACAGTAGAAATGGATTTTGATACAAGGGAAGAGGCTATCATATACCCCTCAGTACTAAGACCATAAACTAAAACTGATTTTGCTTTCTCCACACCTATTACACATTATACAATCTCATTTCTACTAATAAAAATAATACTTCGTGGCAAAAATGTNGTGNAAATTTNAGTTAAAAAAAAAGTTATANCGTGGAATTTTNAAGAGATAAGGTATAGTTATAGNATGAAGGTATGGATTGATATATTAACGCCAAAACAAACATTGTTCTTTGAACCACTAATCGAAGCACTCCAAGAAAGAGGTGACGAAGTGGTTATCACTTCAAGACGTTATAGAGAAGCAGAATTAATGTTAAGAAAAAGGCAGATTAATGCAGTATTTATTGGATCTCATGGTGGAAAGAGATTAGATGCAAAGCTAACCGCCAGTTTAGAAAGAAGTAATGAGCTGACTGAATATTTTAAACAAGACACACCAGATGTATTAGTATCTTTTAGTTCACCAGAAGCTTGTAGAGTTGCCTTCGGATTAGGAATAATCAATTTATGTGTAAGTGATTCTCCTCATGCAGAAGCAGTATCAAGATTAACAGTACCATTAGCAGATTGTCTACTAACACCTTGGATAATTCCAGATAAATCTTGGACAGGGTTTGGAATTGAACGAAATAAAATAGAACAATATAAAGCACTTGATCCATTTGTATGGTTGTCAAGAAGAGATCTAAGTGACAAAAAAGATGTTNCATTAAACATTGACAAATCAAAATCAACAATAACATTAAGATTAGAAGAAAGTTTTGCATCATACGTATCAAATAACAAAAATACACATGAATTCGTATTGATTAAACGGTTAATTGAAGAATTCAGAGATCAAAACATTGTAATTCTTTGTAGATATTCTGAACAAGTAGATGAAGTGTATAAAAAATTTAAAGGTNGAGTGATAGTACCAACAGATGTAGTAGATGGTGTTGCGCTTCTCCAATCATCTGATTTATTCATTGGACTAGGAGGAACTATGACTGCAGAAGCCTCATTACTAGGAACACCAACAATATCATTCTTTAGTGGAAGTTATTTTGTTGAGAGATATTTAATATCAAAAGGACTTTTGACCAAACCAAGAGATGTCGATGGCGTAATCCGTGTATCAAAAAATTTCTTAAGAGATANAAAATTNAGAAAACAAATGAAAATAAGATCAAATAGAATAAGATCTGGAATGGAAGATCCGATTCAAGTCATAATTAAGAAGCTTGATATNCTAATAAGAGAAAAACTTAATGAAGAACTAGCACGAAAATGATAATGAGCCCGGTTTAGCCCGGTGGAGGATGTAANTCCATCGAGTGTAGCGGTCAAGCATATCGCCCTTTGGAATAAGAAGAAAGGCGGTGACGGCAGTTCGAATCTGCCCCGGGCTATTATTCACAGATTTTAGCAGATAAATAAGTTGAATGAACATTTGTTACTTGAACGTCATAGATTTTTCCAAGAATAACATCAGAGTCGTCAAGTACAATAGGTTTGTAAGCAAAATTCCGACCAATCATCGTACCTTTGACTTTCCCTTTTTCATTTACAAGGCATTTGCCATGCCAACCACGCCATTGTTGATTATGTTTTAAAGAAATTTCCTTAATAATAGATGTTAACAATTTTGAGCGTTCGTTAATTACAGAATTAGGAACTTGTTCCATTTCAATAGCTTTTGTTCCAGGTCGAGCTCCATATTTTGANAGATTAACAACATCAGGTTCTATATATTTTATAAGATCAACAGTATCATGAAACTCTTCTTCAGATTCTGTAGGATATCCAACAATTATATCAGTNGCAATTGATGAAAGAGGAAATTTGTTACGAAAATTAAAAGACATTTTTATAAAATCTTCTACTGAATGACCTCTTAACATTGATTTCAATACACGATTGTTACCAGATTGTACAGGAATGTGTAAGAATTTATAGATTTTATCATGATCAAACATGTTGAATAATTTATTAAATTTCTTTTTAGTGTGCATCGGATTCATCATTCCAACACGAAGGAGAAAATTATTTGGAATATTAACAATGGATTCAAGCAGATCTGCAAGATCCATCATCATGTCCATACCATAACAACCATTATCAGTAGAAGTTAACCAAATTTCTTGACAACCCTCATCAGTAGCATTTTTAATTTGGTCAACAATAACATTAGGAGGATAACTGATAAGAGTACCCTTTGCTATTTTTACTTGGCAAAATGTACAAGAACTCAAACAACCGGTTCCAATTTCTACGATATCAATAACAGGATTAATACGGATTTTTGGCAACAAGACTTTAGGTTTAGTAGATGTTTTTAATTCAATAACTTGATTTCCTCGAAGAGTTGAGTTGACAATTGTAGAAATTTTATCAATTGAATCAGGCCCCATAAGACTAGCCTTNGGATTAATCTTTTTGATGTCTTTGGCTTGAGTTTTTGGCATGCAACCAGCAACAATTAAAGGAGAATCATTTTCTGAAAGTTTCTTGATTCNATATGACATACGATTAGCAGTTGCAGTTTTTACAGTGCACGTGACAATAATATTAATATCAGAATCATTTGGATCATCTACAATAGAATATCCTTCTTGGGTAAGTTGTCCAGCGCAGATTTCAGAATCAGAATAACTCGCACTACAACCATACGTTTCTATATAGACTTTTGAACCGTTTGACAAAATATTTCACATCAATTATAATAAACAGTTTTTGGAGCTATTTTAACAATTATTCTGATTTCACCTTTCTGTTTCCAAGGAAATTGAGAAAGGCCAAGGTATTTCTGTGATAATTTGTCTAGATGAANATCTGCGTTTATATTGGTAATATCTATAACTTCTCCAATTATAGAAGCCCATTCATAGGAATCATTATGGTTAACTATACTAAGAGCAATCCGTTTATCATTTTTCATATTTTTTAATTTAAGTCGGTTTTCTGAAACATTAATTAGAATCGTATTATCAACTCTGTCAATCCANACAGGAGTANCATGAGGACTGCCATTATTTTTTAAAGTAGCTAAATGTGCAATATTCTTATCNTCAATCAATTCTTTTACTTTTTTAGGTATCTCAGACAACAACAATACTATAAGACATTAGTTTTTATAAAATTTNTGTAAAGTAATTTCAATAAAATAATAGAAAAGGAATAAAAGATAATGCAATAGGAATAGGCAAACCTGGAAGAAGGTCAAATCTTGTAAGGAGATAAAAAGTCAGAATCATGCCAATGTGTATAAACACAATNCTAAGAAATGCTGCAAATGGAGTTAATAATAACAATGCAGATGAAGGAATCATCGAATAAAATACAAGATCNCCAACTCCTAAATTGAAGTTTCCTATATTCACAATAAGTGGTCGCAGATCGAATGTGTTTTTAGAAGAATCAACAAGTGATTTAAGAGGTCCACGAAACACAGCATANATATCATAAATTGCAAAGGCAATAGGAATAAGAAATATAGTAGGAGGTTTGAGGAAAATTGCAATAGATGTACCATATAATGAACCTAAAATAAACGAAGATGTAAGTTGTAGGAGATTAGATTGAANAATAGTAATTGCAGACATAGGGATTAGACTTAAAAAAATNGACAATACAATAACCATAGAAGATGAAAGAAAGCTACCAAAGGCAATANTTACAAGAAGATAACTAACTGAAAAAGTGCCCATTCCTAAGACAAAAACAAAGAATAATTTTATTATTCGTAATCTTTTTCGTTTTAAAAGAACAAGAATAACAACGGTAATTACAAAAGTAGAAAAAACTAAAATAAGAGAATTTAAAATAGAACCAGATACAGTGTTTCCAGCAGGTTGATATGATGGGAGTGATTGATATAATCCAAGAAAATTACTAGTTAAAAATAATGAAGCTAATTGTACAACAAGAACAAAAATGTGAATGGATAAGATATCTTTTATTGGAAAAATATTACGGAAATTAGACATTTTCAATATAGAAAAATATTAACAAGAATTCAACTAACTATTAACATTCCTCGATGATTTGAATGTCCTTCTCCACAGAAAACATTACAAAAAAATTCAAATGTGCCTTTCTCAGTTGCAATAAATTTAATATCAACAGTTTGACCAGGAGGTACAAAAGTGTATATNTTATAATCATCAAGAGCGAACCCATGAGGAACATCTACACTAGTAATTCGAATAACGACTGTCTGTCCTTGTTTAACAGCAATTGTATTAGGTTCAAATTTCCATTGCTGAGATGTAATATCAAAAAAAACTTCGTCAGATTGTTGTTCGACGTTAGGAATAAATTGTAAAATAACAAACAAACCAAGAAGAACAGTAAAAGACAATAATTCTTTTTTGTATGGCAAAGTCATTATATTGAATGAAGAAGACCGGCCATATAAATTAATACAAAACCAAGTAAGATAAACATAATTTCATTGAGTTTAGTAAAAGAAATTAATTTGTCAGTCTTAATGAAATCTATAAGAATGAATAATAGAGCACCAGAACTAATTGAAAAAAATACAGAACTAATTATACCTGGGATTCCAATTATAGTGAAAGATGAGCCAAGTACTATTGGAAACGAAACTATCAGAGTAGAAATAATGATCCAAGAAAATGAAATAGGATACATGAAGGGAATTATGAAACCTTCAGCAAATTTGTGAATTACGAAAGAAAATGTTTGTATGTTCCTAGCATCTGAAAGATAAAAACCAAGATTATTTAGATCGTATCCAATGATTATTCCTTCCGCAAAACCATGAAAAGAGAGGGTAATAGATATTAATAATATTTTTAAAAAATGTAATTCNAGAAATTTATAGTGAGAAAGAAAGAAAATCAACATGAAACCAAATATAAAACACAATAATAATGTTAGACTGTATATACTAGGTCCTAGATTGATGCCAAGTTGAGACGAATTAATCATGTAATCGATAAATAATGCAAAGATAATTCCCAATGAAAGATTGTTAAAAATATAATCNTTTTGTAGAGAACGATTATAAAATACACGTATGAAAATTCCAAGAAATGTAGGTAACACGCCGATTAGAATAACAATTCCAACAATAGAGAACAAACTAAGCATANATTGTATCAAATAATCAAGATTCTTAAAGATGACTAGTCTTTGTTTAGTTTACGTTTCAACGGATTGCCACANATTATACAGATTTTTTCNGTTTTAATATAAGACTTGTTACAACCAGAACAGAAACTAATCCATTTGCCAGAGTGTTTAATTCCTGAATACAATAATGGACGATAAGGAATATTTTGATTTTTTGCTACATTTTGTATTGCAAAATCGTCAGTAAGAATGATACCATTCCATCCTTGTATAAGAAAATCTTTTGCTAAAGCTATTATAGAAATATCTGCAACAGACAAAGATGATTTGTTTTCAATTAAAAGAGTAGCTTTAGAGATAGATTCGAAAGATGAAGAACTAGGAGAAGTTATGACAAGTCTATTAGAAGACACTAATGTTTCAATTCGGTTTTTAAAGAAGGTAATTTTATAAAGTTCTTCAATAATCTGATTTGTAGTATAATATTTCTCTAAGGATACAAATGGAATTCCTGCATAGAATACAGTCGAATCAATAATTATCCTAGAATCCAAGGCTAGTTAACTGCCTTAAGGTGGAATTTGAAAAGCGAAGAAAAACAACATCAGGAACCTTTGTATTAATTTTTATTTCTTCCATAGGTTCAATACTAAATTCAACCTGTCCATCAACAACAACTCTAGCATTTTCATATGCAATGATAGAAAAATCACTAATCGGTATGGCAATTGGCGGAAGTCTAGAAATTGGTGCTATAGGTGTAATTAAAAGTGCAGACAACTTCTCACTAAGCATAGAAGAACCCAGGGATAATGAATGTCCAGTTGAACCAGTAGGCGTAGAAACAAGCAACCCGTCCATTCTATAATTAAATATAGATGAATCTAATTTGATTTGATAATTTATAGCTCTAAGTTTTTTTGATCTTTCAATATATACTTCGTTAAGACTTGGAATAGAGTGTTGAGATTTAGTTGAAACGGAAATACGTTTGCGTCTGTCAAAAAAGAAATCATTATTCCGTATATGTTTAATGAAATTCGATATATTATCAGGTTTTATTTCTGTAAGAATACCTTTACCACCTGCATGTAGACCAAGAATAGGAATAGATTTTTTTAACAATCTTGATGTTTTAATAATAGTTCCATCACCACCAACAGAAATAATACAGTGAACATTCAGTGATTTACTATCCAAAGAAATTGATTCAAATTTTTTAGATTGAAGAGGATAAACTAGTTTAATATCAAAACCGGAATCATTTAGTTTCTTTGCTAGTTTCAAAGATTTACGAGAAGCACTTAGATCTGAATCTTTAGATGTTATTGCAAAGGAATTAATATTTCTTTGTTTCAAAGTCATCATCTTTAGTTTAGTGATAATTGTTATATATCTTGTCCATTATTGAGCATGTTAGATATGAGTAAACCTGCATCTCTAAGCGACGTAAAAATTGGTTCATATATCATAATCAATGAAGAACCATGCAGAATAGTAGAATACGATAAATCTAAACCAGGAAAACATGGATCTGCAAAAGCAAGAATTGTAGCAATTGGAGTTTTTGATAAGTCAAAAAGAAGCATGGTTTCGCCTGTATCTGCAGGAATTGAAATCCCAATAATTGAAAAAAGAACAGGTCAAATAATTTCAATAGTAGGAACAACAATCCAACTTATGGATATGGAAACATTTGAGACATTGGACGCACCTGAACCAGAAGATGTTGATTTAAAAAATAAAATAACAGAAGGAATAGATGTAGAATATTGGAAAGTATTAGAAAGAATAAAAATAGTAAGAGTAAAATAAACCTAAAAGAATTTTCGTTTAGATTTATTATCGTTTAATTCAAAATGTAATTCTTCAATTAACTTTCTTTGTTTTGAATTAATTTTTTTAGGAATTAGAACGTTCACTTTTACTAATAAATCACCCGTACCATAGCCATTAATTCTCGGAAAACCTTTACCTTTAACCTTAATGATTGTTTGATTTTGTGTTCCAGAAGGAATCTTAAGTTTACATTGTTTATCAAGTGTAGGAACGATTATTTCACCACCAAGAACTGCAGTAGGAAAATCAATTTCAGTTTCGTAAATTAAATGTTCATTATTACGAATAAATAATTTACTAGGCTTGATATGCGTAACAATATAAAGATCGCCAGGATGACTCATACCTGAAGTTACATCTCCATACCCACGTAAACGAATACGAGAACCATCATCAACACCAGGAGGAATTTTTACAGGAATCGTTTGTTTTTTTTCCATTACACCCGCGCTTTTGCATTTTGCGCAAGGTTTTTCGATAATTTTTCCACGACCTCGACATTTAGAACAATGTTGCATAGTAACAAAACGTGCAAAACCTGCTGATCTTGTAACTTGAACCTGACCTCGTCCACTACAATTAGAACAAGTGATTGGAGATGAACCTTTTTCTGCGCCAGATCCAGTACAATATTCACATTTTATATGACGAGGTATTGTAATGTTCAATGTTTCCCCTCTATATGCTTGTTCAAGAGTAATTTCTGCATTATATTGAAGGTCTTGTCCTCGAGATGGATCTCTTGGTGTTGAAGATCCAAACAAACTATCAAATATACTGCCAAAACCTCCACCACGACCACCAAATCCACTAAAAATCTCATCAAAATTAGTCGTTCTAAATATATCTTCAGAACTAAATTGTCCATCAATTCCTTGTTGTCCGTACTGATCATAAATTTTCCTTTTTTCAGAATTAGACAAAACACCATAAGCAGTAGAAAGTTCTTTGAATTTTTCTTCTGCATTAGGAGATTTATTACGATCTGGATGATATTTCATAGCAAGCTTTCTATAAGCTTTTTTTATGTCTTGATCTGTGGCGCCTTTAGAAACACCTAGGATATCATAATAGTCGCTATTGGTCATTTATCATCAGTAGAGGAATTCTCATCTACCACGTCGTATTCTCCATCAACAACTTTTTCCTGAGAATCAGTAGAGGCATTATTGTCAACGGAAGAACTAGAAGTAGAAGATGCTTGATTGACATCAGCCTGAGTAGATTGTTGGTACATGGAAGAACCAATTTCTTGTAAAAGTTTGCTCAATTTATCTGAATTTTCAGTAATAGAAGATTGTTCCTTAGATTCAACAGATGTTTTTAGTTCTGCAACCAGAGCGTCAATTTGGGATATTTGTTCTTGTGTAATCTTCTCTTTAAGATCAGTTTTAGTTCGTTCTGCCGTATAGATTAATGAATCAGCTTTATTAACCAATTCTACCTCTTCTTTTCTCGCTTTATCTTGTTCGGCAAACTTTTCTGCGTCTTTAATCATTTGTTCTTTATCAGAATCAGAAAGTTTACTAGAACCTGTTACAGTAATTTTTTGTTCTTTGNTAGTAGCTAAATCTTTAGCAGATACATTAATTATACCATTTGCATCAATGTCAAAAGTTACTTCAATTTGAGGAACGCCTCTTGGAGCAGGAGGAATTCCTTCAAGATTAAATCTTCCTAAAGACGTATTATCAGATGCCATTTGTCTTTCTCCCTGAAGAACATTTATTGTAACGGCAGATTGATTATCCTCAGCTGTTGAGTAGATCTGACTTTTCTTAGTAGGAATAGTAGTATTTCGTTCAATCATTCTATTACATATACCNCCTTGAACCTCAACACCAAGTGAAAGAGGGGTTACATCAAGTAATAAAATATCAGAAGTTTCACCGGCAAGAACTGCCCCTTGTATAGCAGCACCAGAAGCAACACATTCCATAGGATCAACTCCACGTTCCAATCCCTTNCCAATTANTTTTTTAACAAAGTCTTGTACAGAAGGCATACGTGTAGGACCTCCAACAAGAATTATTTTAGTAATATCAGCTGTAGAAAGTTTTGAATCTTCAATAGCTTGTTTAACAGGATTTTCNCATTTTTGAAGTATTGGNGNAATTAANTCTTCAAGTTTTGCACGAGTCAAAGTGGTTTCAAAATGTACAGGATTGTTTTCAGAATCTTGAGCAATAAATGGAAGATTAATATCAGTAGTCAATACAGTAGACAATTCAATTTTTGCTTTTTCAGCTCCTTCACGAAGTCTTTGTATTGCTTTAGAATCATTATTCAAATCAATAGAGGATCGCTGCTTAAACACTTCTACAAGATAATCTAGGATTTTTTGATCCATATCAGTACCGCCAAGTCTAGTATCACCACTAGTACTTTTTACTTCGAATACACCATCTCCTAATTCCATTACAGTAACATCAAGAGTACCGCCACCAAGATCAAATACAAGAATTTTTTGATCAGATTCATCTTTATTTAANCCATAAGCCAATGCAGCAGCAGTAGGTTCATTTATAATCCTAACAACTTCTAATCCAGCAATAGACCCTGCGTCTTTCGTTGCCTGTCGTTGTGCATCATTAAAATAAGCAGGAACAGTAATTACAGCTTTTTCAATTTTTTCGCCAAGAAATGCTTCTGCATCAGTTTTTATTTTTTGAAGAATAAAGGAAGAAATTTGCTCNGGTGTATATTTAGTGCTACCAATTTCTACAACTTCTTTAGTTCCCATTTTTCTTTTTATAGAAAATACAGTACCCTCAGGATTAGTAACAGCTTGTCTCCTTGCAGGTTCACCGACTAAACGTTGATTATCAGATGTAAAGGCGACATAAGATGGAAAGGACTTCCCTCCTATACTAGTTCCCTCTGCACTAGGAATAATAGAAGATTTACCGCCAACCATTACGGCTGCAGCAGAATTACTTGTGCCAAGATCTATTCCGATTATTTTACTCATTTATATTAACTCCATTAGTGTCAACTTTATTATTGCATACATTTACTTTACTGGGTCTTAAAACTTGTCCATGAATTTTATACCCACTTTGAATTTCAGAAATAATAACATTATCTTCAAAATCAGAGTTTTTTGTGTAATCAACAGCTTCGTGTAAATTGGGATCAAAAATACTTCCAACAGAATCAATCAACTCGACGGATTGTTCTTCAAACATAGCCTCAATATTTTTAATGACAAGTTGTATTCCTTTTATTGAAGAATCTTCCGTATTTGCATTTTCCAAAATCCTTTGTAGATCTTCATATATTTCAATCAAGCTTCTTACCATCTCATGTTTACCAAATTTAGATTGATTTTCAAATTCTTTATTAGTTTGTTTGCGAAAATTTTCAAAATCAGCTTGAAGATATTGAAGTTGTTTAAAGTATGAATCGGATTGTTTTTTTATTTTTTCAAATTCATCCTTACTATAATCATCTTCTGCAGAATCTAAGGGAATATTTTGTTCATTATTTTCAATTAACATTCATAAAGCCTCTAANTTAATGTTCCTAACTAAAGGAGAGTAACTTAAATCATATCTATAAACTTTTCCACAAATTATAGATTCCAGCAATAAATAAACCAATAATGAAAGTTAATAATTGGAAATTAGATATATAAAGATAATTTATAATGAAAACTGGAATTTCGTTTTTATCAGGTGGAAAAGATTCAGTGTTATCGATGCATTTAGCACATAACTCAGGAATCAAGATAACAGGGATAATGACAATCATTCCGGAAGATCCTGAAAGTATGCTATATCATACACACAATGTAGAACTTGTAAAATCTATTGCAGAAGTGGTTGGCATAAAATGGATACCAATTAAGGCTCCTAAAGATAACGAGATAGGAGTACTTGCTGATGCCTTAAAAAACATTGATGGAGATTATTTAATCACAGGGGGAATAGAATCCAATTATCAAAAAAAGAAATTCGACATAGTCTGTGAAGATGNAAATATGAAACATTATGCTCCAATATGGGGAATTACACCCGAAAAACTTTATGAAAAGATATTAGAAAATAATTTAGATGTTATCATAGTATCAGTAGCTGCACTAGGCTTAGAAGAANAATGGCTAGGCAGACATTTAGATAAAAATAATATAGAGAAATTACTTTATCTGGCAAAAAAGTATAAGTTTAATGCAGTGGGAGAAGGAGGGGATTTAGATACATTGGTTCTTGATGGTCCATTATATTCAAAGAAATTAGAGCCTATTAATGTAGAGAAAATATGGCATGGAGATAGAGGAACTTTAAAAATTCCCAAATTAATAAGTATAAACAAGTGANAATAAGATGTTAGACAAACTTCGTGACGGACTTCAGAATTCAATAAAAAAATTTATTGGAAATGACAATATAGATGAAGAATCTATAAAAGAATTCATAAAAGATCTACAAAGGTCGTTATTACAATCAGATGTCAATGTAAAACTAGTTTTTGAATTAACAAAAAAAGTAGAAGAACGGGCATTAAAAGAAAAAGTTCCAATGGGAATCCCGAGAAGAGATCATATTGTGAAGATATTATACGAAGAANTATCAAATATGTTGGGTTCAGACAATAAATTCGAATTAAAAAAAGATAAACAAAACATTATTCTAGTACTCGGAATACAAGGAAGTGGAAAAACTACGTCAATTGGGAAATTGGCCAGATATATGTCAAAAAAGAACTATTCAACAGGAGTAATTGCAGCAGATACATTCAGACCAGGAGCATTAGAGCAAATAAAATCACTTTGTGAGCCTTTTAAAATTGAAGTTTATGGAGAAGAAAATGAGAGCAATGCAGTAAAAATAATCAGAAATG
Organism: Nitrososphaerota archaeon; assembly: GCA_002693165.1. The sequence goes on along the minus strand of NZOP01000017.1, from coordinate 25,880 downwards.
GCATAGATTTTTTTAAAAAAAATACAAAAGATGTAGTTATAATTGACACAACTGGAAGGCACAAAGAGGAAGAAAAACTAATGTTAGAAATGAAACAACTAACAAAAGAAATTAAACCAGATAATATATTTCTGGTAATTGATTCTACAATTGGTCAACAATCTGAATCTCAATCAAAAGCATTCAAAGAAATTGCTCCAATAGGAGGAATTATAATAACNAAACTAGATGGCGCAGCAAAAGGAGGAGGTGCTTTAATAGCTGTTGCAAACACTGGTGCAAGTATTTTCTTCTTAGGAACCGGTGAAAGAATTGATGATTTAGAGGAATTTGTTGCNACTAGATTTGTAGGAAGATTAATCGGAATGGGGGATATTCAGACATTATTACAAAAAGTAAAAGATATGCAAATAGAAAATCAAGATGTAAAACTACAAAGAATCATGTCAGGTAAAATGACTATTACTGATCTATACGAACAATTAGAACAAATGAACAAAATGGGATCAATAAAAAAAATTATGGAACTCATTCCAGGAGCATCTAATCAATTACCCGAAAAAGATTTAGATAATATTGAAAAAAATATGGAAAAATGGAANTTCATTATTCAATCCATGACCAATCAAGAAAAACAAGATCCAGATTTAATTAATTCATCACGAATAAAAAGAATTGNCAAAGGTTCAGGAAGAACAGAAAAGGAAATAAAAGAATTATTGAACCGATACAAACAATCTAAACAAATGTTTAAAGCTGGTAAAGGAAGAAATATGAGACAATTAATGAAAAAATTAGGTGCTAATTAAAGCTGGATAAAACAATACTCAAAAACGCAAAAAAAATTTTACGTAAATATCAATTATGTAATAGTTGTTTAGGAAGACAATTTTCAAACAATCGTATAAATAACAAACTATATGGAAAGAAGATTAGTATTCAAATTCACAACAAATCCAATAAAAGAAATTGCTTTATTTGTGAAGGAATAATGGCAAATTTAAATAAAACATCGAGCANAATAATAAAAAAAATAGAAAAATTTGAATATTCAAGTTTTATGATAGGAACAATAATTGATTCAGAAATAATTGAAAGAGAAGATTTCATCAGAGCTGAATACAAAATTAAAGGTGGNGAATCAATAAAAAGTGAAATTACAAAACAAACATCAAAATTTATTGCATTAAAAAGTGGTAAAAGAGTCAGTTTAAANAAACCTGATTTAAATATTCTTGTCAATACATTAATGGACGATATNGAAATAACGACTAGGTCAATATTTGTTATAGGAAATTACATTAAAAGNAAACGCGGAGTAANGCAAAAAAAACAAAGATGTAAAGAATGTAAAACATATGGATGTAAAATATGTAAATTTTCAGGATTTCAAAAAAGTCCATCAGTAGAAAATGAAATACAAAAATTTTTAAAGAAAAAATTTATTGCAAATAATGTAAAAATATCATGGTTTGGTAGCGAAGACAATAATAGTTTAGTTAAAAATAAAGGAAGNCCATTCTGTGCAGAAATTGTTTCNCCTATTAAACGTAAATCATTTTTCCGAGATAAAAAAATGAACAACGGTATAATAATGAAACATGCNGAAATATTAAAAAACAGACCAATAACAGACTTTGGTTTTATTATGAAGTCAAGAGTAAATTTTGAATGTAATTGTAAAGACGTTAATAAAATAAAATATTTGGAAAAATTCTTTGATAAAAAAGATGTAACNATATACTCAATCAACAAACGAAAACACTTTACAAGAAAAATATTTTCAGTAACAATTAAAAAAATTGAAAAAAAACAAGTCAGATTAGACATTATTTGTGAAGGAGGAATAAATATAAAAAAACTAGTATCNGGGGAAAATAATGAAATTGAGCCAAATTTTAACAAAGTGATCAGAAGAAAATGTATTCCAGACAAAAATGCTCCATTTGATGTCCATTATGTAAGAATACAGAAAAAAAGGTAATATAAAATTAAAGGACTAGTCAAAAAAACATAATATTTAAAAATTGAGAAGTACGGACTAGTAACTATGTCCCAAAATGGCGGTCAACCCGTATTTATTTTAAAAGAAGGTTCAAGTGAATCTAAAGGAAAAGAAGCACAAAGAAATAATATATTTGCTGCAAAACTTGTCGCTCAATTAGTAAAAACATCCTTAGGTCCAAGAGGAATGGATAAGATGTTGGTAGATGGAATAGGAGATGTGACAATTACTAATGATGGAGCTACAATTTTAAAAGAAATAGATATGCAACATCCAGCAGGAAAAATGATGGTAGAAGTTGCAAAAACTACAGATAATGAAGTAGGAGATGGAACAACTACTTCAGTTGTATTTTCTGGTGCATTATTAGACAAAGCTCAAGAATTGATAGATAAAGAAGTACATCCAACAATGGTAATAGATGGATATGGAAAAGCTGCAGATGAAGCATTAATTATATTGAAAAAAATTGCNATTAAAGTTGATAAAAATAATAAAGAAATNTTGNACAAAATCGCGGCCACAAGTATGATGAGTAAATTAGTTGCAGAAGAAGCAAAAAATCTTTCAAAAGTAGTCGTAGATTCATTATTACTAATTGCAGATGAGATTAATAATGAAACAAAAGTTGATTTAGATAATATAAAAATTGATAAAAAACCCGGTGCGTCAATGAATGAAACTTCATTAATAAAAGGAATAGTTCTTGACAAAGAAGTGGTGCATTCAAGTATGCCAAAATCAATTACAAAAGCAAAGATAGCAGTAATCAATGCAGCGTTAGAAATTGAAAAAACTGAGATTAGTGCTGAAATAAGAATAANCGAGCCGTTACAAATGAAGCAGTTTCTTGATGAAGAAAATAGAATATTAAAGCAATCAGTTGATCAATTGGTTGCATCAGGAGCTAGTGTAGTTTTATGTCAAAAAGGAATAGACGATATTGCTCAACATTTCTTAGCTAAAGCAGGAATTCTAGCAATTAGAAGAGTAAAAGAAAGCGACATTACAAAGTTAGCTAAAGCAACAGGAGCAAGAATAGTTACAAACTTGAAAGATCTTACAAANCAAGATCTTGGACTTGCTGCATTAGTTGAGGAAAGAAAAATTGAAAGTGATAAATGGGTATTTATTGAAGGATGTAAAAATCCAAAGGCAGTCTCAATACTNATTCGTGGAGGTTCTCCCAGAGTTCTTGATGAAGCAGAAAGATCATTACATGATGCCTTAATGGTAGTAAAAGATGTACTTGAATACCCATATGTTGTAGCAGGCGGAGGTGCACCAGAAGCAAATGTCGCATATAAACTAAGACAATGGGCAAATAGTCTTTCTGGAAGAGAACAATTAGCAGCACAAAAATTTGCTGATGCAATGGAATCATTACCAGTAACTTTAGCAGAAAATGCAGGAATGGATCCAATTGATACACAGGTAGAATTAAGGGCAAAACAAGTTGAAGGTAATAAATGGTATGGCGTTGATGCTTTACGAGGAGGATTGGCTGACATGTCAAAAAGAAATGTGTTTGAACCTCTAAAGGTCAAGGAACAAGTTATAAAATCTGCAATAGAAGTAACTAATATGATATTAAGAATTGATGATACAATATCATCGGCAAAAACTTCAGCTCCACCTGGCGGTCCACCTGGTGGAATGGATTACTAAAAAAATATCAACACNAGTCAAAGACTTCTCAAAAAGTCTATACTCAATAAGACTCCCACTCCAGTAGCTCCTTTTTTAATNTAGGATTTTTTAGGAGTACCTTCTTGAGTCCAAGCAGTTCCAGCAATATCTAAGTGAACCCAAGGATATTCACCAACGAAATGACTCAAAAATGCAGCAGCGGTTATAGTACCAGCTCCACGACCGCCAATATTTTTAATATCTGCAACATCACTGCGAATCAATTTTTTATATTCATCCCACAAAGGCAGTTCCCATACTTTTTCACCCGTATATTCAGCAGATTTCATTAGAAGATGCATTATTTTTTTATCATTTCCAATCATTCCACTAGCGACAGTTCCAAGAGCAACAATACAAGCACCTGTTAGAGTAGCAAAATCAATGATCATTTTAGGTTTGTAAGTCTGTGCATAAGATAGTGCATCTGCAAGAATTACTCTTCCTTCAGCATCAGTATTTAGAATTTCTGCAGTTTTTTTGTTATAGAAGGTAAGAATATCACCCGGTTTATATGCAGAACCACCAGGCATATTCTCAGTTGCTGGAATTAAACCAACAACATTTACAGGTAATTTTAAATCTGCAACAGCTTGCATAATACCAATAACAGTAGCACCACCAGATTTGTCATGTTTCATTTCATCCATTGATGCAGAGGGTTTAATAGATATTCCTCCAGTATCAAAAGTAATTGTTTTTCCAACAAAAACAATTGGTTTTTCTCTACGTTTACCACCCAAATATTCCATAATAATAAAACAAGGAGGTTGTTCAGAACCTTGAGCAACACCCAATAAACCTCCAAATCCTAATTGTTTAAGCTTTTGAGTTGTAAATACAGTAGTTTTTATAGGTCGACCTGAAGAGATTTTTTTAACACGTTGAGCAATGTAGGTAGGAGTACAATAATTACTAGGAAGATTAGATAAATCACGAGACAGCATTATTGCATTGGAAATTATTTCTCCATGTTTAATAATTTTGTTTAGAGATGGCACTAGTTTATTATTAATTGTAATTTTCATAAGAGTAGGTCTAAAACTTTTTTTCTCACTTTTATACGTATTAAAATCATAAAGACCAAGATCAGCTCCTCGTACTATAGCCTCAATATCACTTTCAGAAACATTTGAACAATCATAATTAAAAACATATGTTTTACATTTTAATGTCTTTGCAGTAACTGAAGCATTAGCTGATACATCCTGTAAAATATCCAGATTAATTTCATCTATATCTCCAACGCCTAAAAGTAATACATTAGTTAATTCAGTGCGTAATAATAATGATTGAGATTTTTTTCCACAGAATTCTTTATTTTTTATAACTTTAGATATCAATCCATTAAGTTGTTTATCGATAGACTTAGTATTAGGACTTAACTTCAAACTTTTAGAAATAATAGTAGAAACAAGAGGAGTTTCCAATAACTTTAAATTAAAAGTCTCAAATTTCTTTTTCAATTCAGTCATATACTATACGATACGATTAATATAAATGATATAGAAATAAAGAAAAAAACAAACCAAATAATTTTATTCCAGTCGAATACTTTCTTACCATCAATAATGCTAAAAGGTAATAAATTAAATGTAGCAAGAAATCCATTTATAAAAGCAGCAGTAGACAAGATAGATTGCCATTCACTTGATAGAGACGACCAAAATAGAATTATTATAGATATAAAACCTAAAACAATATTACTAAACGGACCAGATAATGCAATTTGCCCTAAAATTTTTTTTGATGGGGAACCAGATATAACAACAGCCCCAGGGGCAATTATTTTAAACGGAATTGGAAATATACTTAAAAAAGTCAGAAATAAACCAAAAGAATTCACGCGAAATTCAGCATTAAAGCCATTTTTTAATGCAAAAAATTTATGTGACATTTCATGTATTAAAAAAGAACCCATTAGAATTATAGAAAGAACAAGTACAGTCCAAACAGGATAAGATCCGCCGAAATTAACAAAGAAAAATGATATTCCAACTAATAATACTAGAATCATTCCAAGAAATAAATGCCTTGATTCTGAGGACAAGAGTTGATTAATTTTAGAATCAAAAGACCTTGTATTGGAAATTCGTTGAGGATTTAAATATTCAATATCACGGTGACTATGAACAGTATGTAATTGAATGCAATCATGTTTTTCAGGTAAACGATGTGATGAACATAAAACCATTTTACAATATGAACAAGTAAAAGGAAGATCTTGATCAATGGAACAAAATGAACATTGCATAATTACAATTTGAAGGCATAAATAATAAATATATTATCAGAATTTGATTTACATTAGAGAAATTTATCCAAACCGGTTTTGTCTTTATCCAAGACGTTTTTCGTTACAGGATTTGTATTTTTACTAAATCTTTTAACAGTTCGTTTAGCTTGTGATAATCTTTGTTGACTTACATAGTAATTAGTTTCATCTCGAGTTCCTTTAGTAATAAAAGATACAACACTACCAGGAGATTTTCTTCCGGTACGTCCCATTCTCTGAGTAAATCTAATAGCACTCGCAACATTATCGTAGAAAATAACCAATTTACATTCAGAAACGTCAAGTCCTTCTTCGCCAACTTGAGTTGCAACTAAGACATCATATTCACCAGACTTTAGTTTTTCCAGTGATTCTAATTGTAGTTTTTGTGATTGTCCTGTTTGACCACTTTTTCCTATCAATTTGCCAACATGATAACCCTTACCGTGTAAAACTTCGAAGATTTTATCAATAGTATCTCGATAACTGGCAAAAATTATCGCCTTGTCAGTTCCCCGAAGTCTATCATCTAGAATTGTTTCTAACTTGGCCAATTTTGGATGTTCGTCTCCATTGGACTGTAAACGATTAGTAAGAGCAAGTGCTTGTTTAAAATCAGGATTCTCGAGTAGTTTCTTAACACCACTAGACTTTTGTTTCGCGGATAAACGAGACACATATTGAGAAAAACTATGCACACCTTGAGTTTCAATTATGTTTAGACCATGAATTAACCTCACCATTGAGTATAAATTGCTTCTAATATCCCATCTTTTAGACAAATGTGGATCATTTTCTATTTGATGACTCTTTGCAAGTACAGCTTTCAATGAAGGATCTTTGGGTAACAATTGACCAGCATATCTTAATTTTAAGGAATATGAAGAAAGAGTATTTCGAATATGGTTGCTAATTGTTTTCATATCTTCAGGCAATTCTACTTCAATTCTTTGTACATCAGTAGTATGAACATAGGGTTTAACATCCTCACTATCTCGGTCTCGAGCTTCAATGTGAGTAGAATGAAGATTTGATATAATTTCTTGCACCTTAAGAGATTCACTAGGAAGAGAAGCAGTCATTCCGCACATTCTAATATTTTCATTTATTGAATACAATGAATTTGAAATGAATGTATAAGCATAATCTCCAACAGCTCGATGCACTTCATCAAAAATAACAACAGAAAACTGATTTAAATCAACTATATTACGAGCTATGTCGAGTTTGAGTATCTGAGGAGTAGCACAAACGACTTGATTTTGCCATTTAGTTTTTCTTTTAGATATAGTATCTTCACCTGTAATTACACTAATTTCTGTTTCAGAAAGATCTAATGAATTTAATAGAAACTCATAATGTTGATGAACAAGTACACGAGTAGGCGCCAGAATCATACAGGTTTTATCTGGATAATCAATCATTGAATCTGCAATAGTCAAGAGAGCAATTACGGTTTTTCCAAGACTAGTAGGAAGAACAACTAAAGAATTCTGTGATTTAATCGACTTCGTAATATTAACCTGATAATCTCGTTGATCAATAATCATTTTTTTAACATATTTTTTATCAATAAAGTCAGAGGCCACAATTTATTATAGAGACAAGATAGTTAAAAATTTAGAATACTAGTAAAATTTGATAACTACCTTAAATAAATCAACAACATAATATTTATTTAACATTGAAAAAAGGCAAATTAATTGTTATCGAAGGAATAGACCAATCAGGGAAAAAAACACAGTCATTATTACTAAAGAATAAGATATCAAAGGAAGGATACAAAGCAGGGTACATATCTTTTCCCAAATATAATTCAAATACAGGAAAATTAATAAAAAAATGTCTCAGTAATAATGATTTTTCTGTAGAATTATCACATATACTCCTATCAGCAAATAGATGGGAATTTAGAGAGGAAATAATAAAACAACTTAAGGAAAACGACTTTCTTGTATGCAATCGTTATTGTGATTCAAATATCGCATATGGAATAGCAAATGGATTGGATAGAAAATGGCTAATGAACCTAGATATAGGTTTACCTAAATCAGATCTTACAATACTAATAGATATACCATTAACAGAATCAGTAGTAAGAAAGAGTAATGCCCGAGACAGATACGAAAAAAATAGAAAATTTCTGTCTGAAGTAAGAAGAAAGTATAAGAATTTAGCAACAAAAAACAAGTGGCAAAAAATAAATGGAAATAAAAGTAAAAAAGAAGTTAGTAATAAAATCTGGGAAGTAGTAAATAAAAAATATAAAATTGATAAAAATGAAAGATAAAGTTGCACAGATTAGAGATCCAGTACATGGTTATATTTATGCAAATGAGCTAGAATGTAAAATTATTGATTCGCCTATTTTTCAGAGATTAAGAGGAATAAGACAATTAGCTTCAGCGCATCTGACATATCCAGGAGCTCATCATACAAGATTTGAACATTGTATTGGTTCAATGTATTTAGCAAAAAGAGCAACAGTACATTTAAGATCGAGAAATATAATTGATGAAGAAAAAGGAACAGAATTATCAGTGGCAGCATTATTACATGATATTGGTCATGGTCCTTTTTCGCATTTGTTTGAAGAAGTATTACACGAAAAAGGTACTACACATGAAAATATTACAGATAGAATAATAAGAGAAACAGAAATATCAGATATATTAAGCGCTTATGGAATCAATGTAAAAAAATTCTCAAAATTGTGTTTAGGAACATCAAAAAATCACCCTCGATTTATGAATGATATAATTGCAGGATTTTTAAGCGTAGATTCAATGGATTATTTATTAAGAGATTCATATTTTTCAGGAGTAGAATATGGGAAAGTGGATGTTCATAGAATTATTGATGCGTATAAAGTTACAGAAAAAAAGCTTGCAATTAACAAAGATAGTCTATACGCTCTAGAATCATTAATGCTTGCAAGATATGAGATGTTTAGAGCAGTATATTTTCATAAAAGTGTACGAGCGTCTGCAATAATGATAACAAGGGCAATGAGTTTATCAGACGATATATTACACTTTACTGATCTTAAGGATTTAGAAGGGTTTCTAGAACTGACGGATGATAGAACATTGTTCAAAATATTAAATATTCAACCGAAAAATGATAATACAAAATTAGCTCAAAAATTAGCAAAAGATTATACAAATAGAAAAATGTTAAAATTGGTTTTTGAAAAAATGGTATTGGGAAAAGATAAATTCAGTACAAGAATATTTGTACAAAAGAAGTTTCGTGAAAACTTAGAACAAGAAATTGCAGATAAAGCAAAAGTTCCTATAAGTCATGTATTCATAGATGTATCAACAGCGACTTCAGTTCCCACAACTTCAACCAAGGAAGCATTTAATCAAGTTACTTTGATTTCAAATGAACCTGGCAAAAGAAAATTAGAAATAATAAAAGCAACGGAATTACCTCTAATGAACGCAATATTAGGGTATATGGATATAATTAGAATTTATACGACTGCAGGATATAAGAAAAAAGTAGAAAGTGTAATGAGTTCAATTTTTAAATAAGATTTATAATTTTAGCAAATGTGATTTTATTTCTTTAATTAGATCAATAGCAGTTTCTGGTTTTAATTCTTTTTTAAGGTGAACAGAAGATAAACCGATACCTTTAGACAAATTACTAGCAAGTTCACTAAGTAGTTGAGGAAACATTGGAGAGAATTCACTAGGAATTATAACACTAGTATTAACCACGTTTGATGTGTTAAGTGATAAAGATATTGAGCCTAAACTAGATTGATTTCCCTCAGTAACGGATATAAAACACCCGTTTGAGTATTGTAAAATTGATAAATGAAAAGACTGTTCTCCAACAGATATTATATCAGTAATTGGCTTCCCCACACGACTAATTATTAATTATGAACTTTTATACTTTATTTAGTAAAATTGCACAAGGGCCCGTAGCGCAGTATCATAGAAATGATGTGCAATCTGGATTAGCGCGACAGAATAATAGTCGATCCTCCTAATCCGTGGCGACAGCTGTAAAGATTAGATTAACTAATCTTGGTTAAAGGTCGTGAGTTCAAGTCTCACCGGGCCCGTTACAATATTTACGAAATAGTTTTGTAATAATCAATAACAGTATGAGATTCGATAAATGTAAGATTATGTTTTTTAGCAAGATTTTTACAGTCTGTCACAGATTTTGCATTAAAAGTTTGGTTATCTAGAATTTCACACATAATAATGACAGGAGTAAGATTTGCAAGCTTGCAAAGGAAGAGACTTAATTCAGTATGACCATCTCGGGAATTAAGTAAACCAGGTGATCCAATAAGCATTTGCAGATGTCCAGGAGATTCGAAATCTGAATAGAAATCATTATAAAAATTATCATTTGACTCATAGGTTTGACATAAGTTGTGTAAAGATGAAATAGTGTCAGAGCGTTGAGAATCAGTTGCTCCTCCAAGTCTACGATGATTAAATGTTATTGAATGTGTAGAACGTTTTGATACACTTCGAGTTTTATTAACAAGTTGAGGCAGTGACTCAGATTCTGTTTTAAGAAGAATTTCCCACATGTAAGGTAATTCAAGTTTAGCTCCAATTTCAGGAGCAACAGCAACACAAAGAAGACCCCCACCAAGTTCACGCATTTGGTATATCTTTTTTGGAGTTACATGTTTAGCCGGTAGCATAATATCAGTTTCATTTTCTCTGGAATCATCATCGTGTAAAAGAATAAATTGGCCATTTTGAAGACTTTTAATCATTGCAGAGATATCTTGCCGGTCGCTCAAATTATAAAATTAATATATTCAATTATTTTTTAATATTATGAATACAAAACAGACAATTTTATAAAAGGAAAAAAACATAGAATTAATAATAAAATGACAGATATGGAAGAATTTTTTAATAAAATTAGAGAGAAATACCCATTTTTCATCCCACTTTTCGATGATTTCTTCAGAGATTTTGATGAATTCGAAGATATATTCAAAGAATGGGAACAAGGATTAAATGAAAAAAGGATGAACCGAGAATTAGATATATCCGAACCCATTATTTACGGATACTCTGTAAATATTGACGAAGAAGGTAAAACAGAAATTACAGAATTTGGGAATATAAAACCAAACTCGGAAGGAAATCTACCAATAAAGATCACCGAGTCAAGAGAGCCATTAATTGACATTATTGATGGTAAAAAAGATATTAAAATTATTGTTGAATTACCAGGAGTTAAAAAATCAGATATTATTATAGAAATAAATCGTCAAGAAGATACAAACACGGGAAACAACTCTGTGTTTATTTCTACAAAAGGTTCAAAGGAATATTTTAAAGAAATTACATTAAAAGATAAAATATTACAAGAGTCTATACATGGAAAGTACAATAATGGAATACTTGAATTAGTCTTAAAAAAAGACGACGACAATAATTCAGTAAAAAAGAGAGTGAAAATAAATTAAAAAGAAATTTTTTAAGGAGTTAGTGAAAAAAATATAATGAATTTACCAGTAATGAGATGGAATACGGCCAAGAGAATATGGATCTCAGAAATAGGTGGAAGCTATAAGATCATGAAGCTACCATCACAATCACAAGGTTCGGGACAAGAAACTATAACTGTGGGAGAAGGAGGAACTATGTGTAAAAATTGTGGTGAAATGTTTGAAGTATGGGGAACAAACAAAACAACACCTCCAAGTTATTGTAGTTTTAGTTGTATGAAACAATGGTTAGATTATCAAATAGATAATAGAAATGCTACACCGGAAGAAATAAAGAAGAAATCTTCAATGTCAATACCTGCAAATTCAAAACTACCCATCATGAGATGGGAAAAAGCTACTAGAAAATGGACGATAAAAAATAAATCAGCGAGTGCAGCATAAGTGTGAAGATGTTTTTTGACTAAAAATTCTAATGGGCCTCTTAATAAAATAATGTCAGATTATGGCATTACACAAAAGGTTCTTACTGCAACAATCTTGGTATTTTTTAGCGGCGTATTGATTTTTTTTGACGAGGGTGGAAATTTCATGTATGGTATTCCAAGAGAGTTGATTATTCCAATATATCTAATACAGATCAGTTTAGCCCCACTATATCTGAAGAAGTATAAATCAGCATATTTAGTAGGCATAATAGTAGCTGGTTTTGTTGCATTTACATATAGAGATGCTACAATTTTAGCACGAACTATTCCAATATTGCAATATTTTTTGGGTTTTTTTAGCATCTTAGCGTATAGAGAAATAATAGAAATCACAAAAACAAAATAATTCAGTGTGATATAAATTGACAGAAGACTCTATAATAAACATCAACGGATTAGTCAAACAATATAATAATTTCACTGCTGTAAATGAAATTTCATTCAATGTAGTAAAAGGAGAAGTGTTCGCTCTTTTGGGACCAAACGGAGCAGGTAAAACAACCATAGTTGAAATAATTGAATGTTTAAAAAAAGCAAACAAAGGAGAAGTAAAAGTATTTGGTATAGACATACAGAATGTAAAAAAACAAGTCGAGGTAAAGAAAAAAATTGGTGTCATGCCACAGAATTTTAATGCGTTTGATTGGTTAACAGTAAGGGAAAATTTAGAATATTTCAGAGATATATACGGGAGCAATAGATCCGTCAAAGAATTAATATCATTAGTTGGACTAAATAAAAAGAAAGACTCATTATATAAGACGTTATCAGGAGGATTAAAACAAAGATTGGGAATTGCGATTTCTTTAATAAATGAACCAGAATTATTATTTTTAGATGAACCAACTGCAGGACTAGATCCTCAAGCAAGAAGAGATACTTGGAATTTAATAAAAAAATTAAAAGAACAAGGGAAAACAATATTTTTAACAACACATTACATGGAAGAAGCACAAGAATTATCTGACAGAATATTAATAATTATTGATGGAAAAATAGTTGCTGAAGGATCACCAAATAAATTAATTGAAAAGTTTGGTGGAAACAAAGTAATTATATTAAAAAATTTCGATAAAAACTTGTTACAAAATCATGGATTTGAGTATGAAATTGATTCAGATGAAGCAATACGTATTTCATTTTCAGATAATGAACAATTATTCAATATACTATCATTAGTCAATAATGATCCAAATATTGAAATTGAAATAAAAAAACCAAATTTAGATGAAGCTTTCCTTAATTTAACAGGTAAACGAATTACTGCAGAAGGGTTAGCGAAATGAGAACTAAAATAATTTTTACAGTCTTTAATGGTCATTTCAAAGCATGGAAAAGAAACAAAACTACCTTGTTTTGGACATTAGCATTTCCATTGCTCTTAATGTTACTATTTGGAGGGATTTTCTCTTTTCAATCAGATAAAATGGATGTGTACATCGAAAATAATGACATCATAGGAAATCAACCATCTCAAACATCATCAAGAGTAATTAATCTAATCAATATGACTAATTCATTTAATATAATTGAAACGCCTGAAAATGAAATAAAACAACAAATTAGAACTATTGTCATTCCAGAAAATTTTGAATTAGAGTTAAGCAGAGGCAATTCATCGATTATTTTAATTATGGACCAATCACATGAGAGTTTTCCAAGAACAATTTCACTAGTAAATGGAATAATAAACGAAATTAACATAGAACAGCAAAATTCAAAACAACCATTAACATTAATTCAGAAACAGATTTCATCAAATGATCTAAGTTTTATTGAATATTTTGTCCCAGGAGTAATAGGAATTGCAATAATGTCAACTGGAATATTTGGAACAATCGGAACAAATACCAAATATAGAAAAAATGGCGTAATAAAAAAATTAGCAACAACACCACTTTCAAAGTTTGAGTGGATAGCAGGTCTAGTTTTATATCACGCATTAATAGGAATTATTTCAGCAACTGTTATCTCAATAATAGCAATATTAGTATTCGACATTAAATTGATATTAAATCCAATAATCATCATATTGCTTTTTTCAGGAGCGTTAACTTTTCCAGGTATTGGTATGATAATTTCCACAGTAGTACGTGAAGAAGAAGAAGCAGATGCAGCAGGGAATGTAGTTACATTTCCAATGTTATTTTTAGCAGGAACGTTTTTCCCGTTAGAAACAATGCCAAGATTTTTACAAATTATTGCACAGGCACTTCCTCTAACTTATTTAAATAATGGATTAAGAGACGCAATGGTTTTTGGTAATTCACAATCAGCATTATGGAATTGTGGAATTGTTTTCTTGATTGGTTTAATATCAATAGCAATAGCAATGAAAGTCACAAAATGGACTGATTTATAGCAACGTATTGTAAATTGAAATAATATGATTACAGTGATTACTGGAGGTACAGGTTCAATAAAATTAATACGTGGACTTGATAGCGTTCTAGACGAAAAGATGACAATAATCACAAATGTTGGAGACAATATAAAATTATTTGGATTATACATATGCCCAGATATAGATACAACATTATATGGTCTATCGAAACAACTAGATCGTAAAAGAGGATGGGGAATAAAGAATGATACATTTAATTTTCGAGATTCATTAAAAAATATTTCAGAAGATATTTGGTTTCAAATAGGTGATAAAGACTTAGCAACGCATGTAAAAAGAACTAAGCTAATTGAAAAGGGATTGAATTTAACAGAAATTACAAAAATATTCGCTAAAGAATTAAATATTAAACATAATATAATTCCTGCATCAGATGACAATATAGAAACAACAATTATAACAAATAATGAAGAGATGCATTTGCAAGAATTCTGGGTAAAAAATAAAGGAAAGCCATTAATTAAAGATATAATTTACAAAGGAATTCAAAAAGCTAAACCATCGAGAGAAGTAGTAAGATCAATATTGGAATCAGACAAAATAATAATAGCTCCAGGAAATCCAGTATCAAGTATTGGTCCAACAATATTCATTAAACAAATTAGAGATGCGTTGAGAAAGTCGCATGCAAAAAAAATCTTAGTTAGTCCAATAATAAATAATCGAGTAATAAGTGGACCGGCAGGAAAAATGATTGTAGCAAAAGGATACGAGGTATCAATATCAGGTCTAATAGAATATTATTCAGATGTGATAACAGATATAATTATTGATAAATTAGACAATAAAGAAGAAGAAAAAATTAAAAAAATGGGAAAAGTTACACATTTGGCAGATATATTAATGAAAAATGATGTTGACGAAACATTACTGGCAAAGAAAATAATTGGGATAAAATTATGAAAATTGGAGTAATTATTCCAATAAAGAAGATGAGTAATAGTAAACAAAGATTATCAACAATTTTAAGAAAAGATCAAAGAATAGAATTATCCAAGTGTATGTTTGAAGATATATGTGAAGTATTAATTAATTCACGATATTTCTCTGAAATTTTAGTAGTATCACCAGAAAATTATGTTCAGAAATATACAAAAACAACAAAAATAAATTATTTAAAAGAAAATAATGAAAATGGAGTAAATTCTGCAGTAGAACTAGGAAATAAATATTTTATTAATAAAGACTTTGATGCAACAATTGTAATTCCAGCAGATATTCCATTACTTAATATAAACATATTAAAAAAATTAATAAGCAATATTTTAGATCATGAAATAATCATTTCACCATCAATAAATAAAAATGGAACAAACATACTATTTCGTAGACCGCCAGATATAATTAAAACATCGTATGATGAAGATAGTTACTATAATCATTTAAATAACGTCAAGAAGAAAAATTTGAAATATTATATTATTGAAAATGAATCACTAATGTTAGATTTAGATCGTCCACAAGATCTAAAAACAATTTATAAAAAATTAAAAAGTTCAAGAACTAAAAAAGTTATTGAAAAGTTTGGATTAGAGATTTTATAATGCACTAATTCGTAATTTCAAACGAAGTAAGATCATCGTCAATATCTACAAAATCTATTCGAACATCTGAAACTTTACTCCAAGGTGTGCCATTCTTTATGATTGGAATAAGTTTATCTAAATTTTCTTGAGAACCAGACAATAATGCTTCTACACTTCCATCATCTAGATTTCTCACCCACCCGCAGATATCATTTTTAAGCGCTCGATTTCGAATAAAAGCTCTAAAACCAACACCTTGTACGTTTCCAGTTACAATAATCTGCATCTTTTTAATCATTTTAACAATATTTTAGCGGGAAGGGTTATAAAATCTCGCTATACAAAAGAAATTAGCGTTGGATTCAGAAATTACGTCTAAAATACAACTAGATGAAATAACAAAACTTGCACAGAAATTAATTAGAATTCCAAGTGATGAACAATCTGGAGAACAAGAAATTTGTGAATATCTTTCAGATATTCTAAAATCGTTAGGAATGAACGTACGTATACAACAGATATCATCAAGAAGAGCTAATGTAATTGCAGAAATTTCAAAAGGAAATAATAAAAAATCAATTATGTTTAATGGTCATTTGGATACAGTGCCAATTGGAGACATTAATAAATGGAAATTAGATCCATTAGGAGGAATTATAAAAGGAAAGAAATTGTATGGGCGTGGATCAACAGATATGAAAGGAGCTATTGCATCGATGATAATAGCTATAAAAAACATCATAAAATATCAAAATGATTTTTCAGGAAAGATTATTTTTACAGGAGTAATGGGAGAAGAAACAACAGGTTTAGGAACACAAAAAATTATAGAAGATAAAATTAGTGCAGACATGGCAATAGTAGGTGAACCTTCAGATGGAAATATTTATAGAGCACATAAAGGAACAATGTGGTTTAATATAACCACATACGGAAAATTAGGACATTCAAGTGAATCAAATAGTAAATCAAATAATGCAATAATTAACATGACAAAAATTATTAGAGAAATTGAAAAGATATCAAAAGAATTAGAAAAAAAAGAAAATAAACTATTAGGTCATCCATCAATAAATATTGGTTTGATTAAAGGTGGCACTAAACAGAATATGATTCCCGATTCATGTACTGCCTCAATAGATAGAAGAACATTACCAAATGAAAAACCAAAAGAGATAATCCTACAATTAAATAGAAGATTAAACAGATTATACAATCAAGATAATAGATTAAAATTCAGTATTAAGCAGAAAGTAGTAAGAGAAGCAGTTGAAATTTCTGAATCAGAACCCATAATACAAGAACTAAAAAAATCAATAATGAAAGTATGTAAAAAAGAACCAATAATATCAGGTATGAAAGCAACAACAGATATGTCTATTTTAGTCAATCAGGGAAAAATTCCATCAGTAATTTATGGTCCGGGATTTCTTAAACAAGCACACACTATTGATGAATTTATTAAAATAGATACATTACTTGAAGCGTCAAAGGTTTATGCCACATTAATAACAAAGACATTAACTAACAAGTGATTTTCGATAAGGTCCGCGTGTTCGCTTACGAGCTTTTTTCTTATTTCGAACATTTTTTAGAATCTGATTTTCACTCTTTCCTTTCACATAGAGTATTAGCATGCAGCTTTAAATGAATCTTTATACTCATTTAATGATAGGTCGTCTGTACACGTGGCCGATCATTGAGTCAATTCGTAGTGTAGTTGGTAGCATAGGACCCTGTGGTTCAGCAAAAGCAGACAGGTTCAGGTCGTGGGTTCGAGACCCACCGGCGGCCTCTTATTATAGATGAATTAAAAAATAAGGAAATAAATATGTGAATAATGAATAAAAAAAATATTCTAGTGTTATTAATTATTACATTTACAATTGTCATAATTTTATTGAATTACTCACAGATAATTATTATAAACAGATTTGAGTTTCAGCCGGAAGAAATCAATATAGAAAAAGGAACTAAAATATATTGGATAAATATTGATTCGGAAGAACATAATGTAACATCAAATACAATGCACGACGTTGCAGCAAAAGATCAAATAATACAGATTGACATATCAGACGATATAGGAACTTTAGGGATTTTTTCGTATAAATTCACAGAGACAGGTGAATTCTACTATTATTGCACAATACATCCACATATGAAAGGAAAAATACATATAATTAATTAGTAAATCTTAAGATAATATTTTTAGGCAAATAGTACATTAAGTAAATAATTGTATAATGTCCGTAGCATCGACGGGCAATCTGAGCTCAATTTTGAGAAATGAAGAAATATGCGGACATTGTGCAATATCTAGAGTCAAAAAATGAAAATTTTCAGAATATAACAGCTACTAATATAAAATGCAATATTGTGTTATTAATTCTGGGGTAGTATAGAATGATAAAGGACCTAAAACTTGCAGCCATATCGGAAGATGGATCTCCAATTAAGAATCATTTATCAGATCTTAATAATATTATGCCAAGCATTAAAAAGAATTCATTGTCATGGATCGAATGCGTAGTAGATAATGTAGAATCTGGTTCAAAGGAAATTGCAAAAGAATTTGGAATACCATTAGAACCCGCAGCTGTTCTTGGAGGTTATTATTCAAACTACGAAGATGCAGGAGATGTGTTGGGAATAACAGTTCCATTAATTAATTTTTCAAGCGGAATAGTCAGACCATCATCTGTTTTAATTTATATTGCAAAAGATAAAATTATTTCAATTCATGATGAAGAAGCAGAAAAATTATTACGTTTATCAGGGTTTTCAGATGCAATATTAAAGAAACTTCCTCATAGTAAAGAATCTTGGGCAGATAGACAAACTATTTTATTTGCAAGAATAATTGATGAAATTTCGGAAAGAAACTATGATACATTAAGATTAATTGTAGAAAAAGCACAGATGTTAGAAATTGAAATGAGTGATGAATCTACAATGAGTAAAGACGTAGCAGCTGAAATGTCAAAAATTAAAAGAGCTATAATTACTTTCTTAACTGCCATATGGGCAACACATACTACAGTACATTCATTAAGATACGGAGATCCGGAAATGTTAAGTGATAAAGATGAAATTCTATCTCGGTTTGACATTATATTAGCTGATCTAGACAGACAAATTCAATTAGCGGAACAAGTAATGGAAGTACTTTCGACAGGAGTGAATGCCATACAAACAAATATAACTAATCGACTTTCGATGATAATTCTATGGTTAACTGTAATTGGTACAGCAGTATTAGTACCCAATACACTAGCAACTATTTTTGCAATAATACCAAATGCAAATTCTATTTTTATTGAATTAGCCAGTATACTAATAATTTCAACTATTGGAGCCTCCGCAATTGCATATATCTCAGCGAAAAGAATCTTGGGTTCAAAATCAAAGAAAAAATAGAATCTTGAGTTCAAAATCAAAGAAAAAATAGACAATATTCATTAACAATCAGTACATAATAACAAAGAGATATGTCAGAAAATAATCAAAACAATCAGAGAGTTTGGTTAGATAAGTATCCTGAAGGATTAGGATTCAATATAGACGTTCCTGAACAATCTTTTGGTGATTATATTGATGATATATGTAAAAAATATGCAAATGAAATAGCATATGAATATCAAGGAAAGAGTTTTACATATAATGAAATTAATGAACTTTCAAATAAATTTGCAAATGCATTAATAAAACTAGGTGTAAAAAAAGGAGATCGTGTTGCACTGTTATTACCAAATATTCCACAATTTCCAATTGCATTATATGGAATTCTAAAGGCAGGGGCAATTTCAGTTGGAACTAATTTTCTTTATACACCGGCAGAAATTGAATCACAATTACTTGATGCGAATCCAAAGATTGTTATTGCTTGTACAGACTTAGTAAAAAAACCAATTATGAGAGATTTATATCAGGGATTTCACGAAACAAGAAAAAATCTCAATATTGAAAAAGTAATAACTACAAGTGTAACTGATTTTCTTCCAGGAATAAAAAAACGTCTAGCATTTGTTAAAGTTAAAAAAAGAAAATTCGATGATACAATTGATTTTGTAAAAGTATTGAATTCAAGTGATATTACTCGACCAGAAAGTACATCTGTATCGAATGATATAGCAGCTCTTCAATACACTGGAGGAACTACAGGAAAATCTAAAGGTGCAATGCTAACACATAAAAATATCATAACAGAGGTAGAAATGGTTTGTGAATGGGTAAAATTAAGAGAGAACAACGATACTGCACTAATTGTACTTCCGTTGTTTCATATATTCGGTTTTATTGGTCAGATGATTATGATGAGATCAGGTGGTAAAGTTGTTTTACTGCCTAGTTTTGAGGAGAAACAGGTCTTAAAAACAATCGAGAAGAGTAAGATTACAATATTTCCAGGTGTTACTACCATGTTTACAAAATTGATAGATCATCCATATATGAAAAAATCTGAATTATCATCACTTAGAATTTCTTTTGCAGCTGCAATGGCATTACCAGAAGCAGTAGTAAAGCAATTTGTTGAAAAATCAAAATCCCCCCTAGTTGAACTATATGGATTAAGTGAAACTACAGGAGCAGTAACTTTTAACCCAGTTCATGATATGAATCTTTCAAAAGTTGGATCTATAGGTGTGCCATTACCAATGTGTGATATTGCAATAGTAAATAGTGAGAACCATGAGGAGTTTTGTGCAGTAAATGAAATTGGTGAAATAGCAGTGAAAGGACCGATTGTAATGAAAGGGTACTGGGATAATAAAGAAGAAACAGACAATATGATAAAAAATGGTTGGTTATTAACAGGTGATATTGGAAAGATGGATGAAGAAGGTTATTTTTACATTGTTGATCGTAAAAAAGACATGATCAAAGTAGCTGGATTTAATGTATATCCAAGGGATGTAGAAGATGTACTATATGAAAATGAAAATGTATCAGAAGCTGCAGCTGTAGGAATAAAGAACAAAGATTTATCTGAATATATTAAAGCATTTGTAGTTTTCAAAAAAGGAAAAACTGCTAGTGAAGAAGAATTAATTGAATTTTGTAGGACAAAATTAACTGGATACAAAGTTCCTAAAGAAATAGAATTTAGGGATGAATTACCAAAAAGTTTAATAGGAAAAATTTTAAGAAAAGAATTAAAACAAAAATAAAACACTATTTAAGAGTCTCTACTGATTTATCAGGTCTGAGTAGGGTTATCATTAATTCAAAATACTCGAGTAATTTTGTTGAAAAATCATCCATGTCATTGAGATTAAAGTTTACAAGAAAATCTTCAAAAATCTCAAATGATTGTTTATTAGAATGTTCGTAGAATGAAAGAAAACGTTCATTCTTAATATTCATCTGATCTGATACTTCATGAAATATATTACGACGTTTCAAAGAAGCGCGAGCAAAAGCATTGCGAGCTAGTAGAGATGTATCTAAAACATTATTTCCCGTAGGTTGATCGGACATCCAAGTTAAGAAGAATTCTTGAATTAATTTTATATCACGTGTGTTGTTCATCAACTGAAAAACAATATCGTCAACAATAATATTTTGTAAATGGTTAAATCCTTCATTGAGAGAACGTGATTCTAAATTACTGAGACCTTCATTTTCAATAATTAAATTTAAAACTTCATCAATAACATCAGTTTGATGAGATGGAGAATTAATTTCTGTATAATAGATATGAGATAATTCATGAAGAATAAAACCGTGAAGCATATCTGAATCCAATGCCCAATCTGCTACAACTATAGAAGATAATCCTTCATTGAGAGAACGTGATTCTATTTTTACATAGCCCATATATTGCAAATTAGGATCAATTTCAATTATCACGTCATTATGTAATTCATATCCTGCATTTCTCATATTTTTCACAGCAAGTGCAAGAGATTGATTAAGAAATTCATCTTGACGTTTTGATTCCAACATAATTCACCAAATAAATATCTATATAATGTAATTTAATTTATTTACATATGTATATCTTTTCATAAAAAATCAAGAATCACAACAAAAATAATTTATATGATGGACCGGAGGGGAATTGAACCCCCGACCGTACGTGATGATTTATCATTCCGCATGCGAAGCGGATAGTATATCTTTCGATTCTACCGCTGAACTACCGGCCCTTAAATGTATTATTAAGTAACTACATAATTGTTTTATTTAATAGCTCAAAACTTAAAGAAGTGAAATATTAATTAAATCTAGGGCGCGGTCGTCGTATAGTCTGGTCTAATACGTTAGCTTGCCAAGTTAATAACTCGGGTTCAAATCCCGGCGACCGCATTTATTAATNAAAAAAAGCNGATTAANGAAATTCATTAAAAAGTTGCTGNGCACGTTGAAAAGTTATATTATTTTCGTTAATCATTATCTCAGCAATTTTANTTACAGAATCTCCCTGTGCTCCAACAGATATAGCAAGATTTCTTGAATGTAACTTCATATGACCTTTTTGTATACCTTCAGAAACTAAAGCACAAAGTGCTGCAAGATTTTGTGATAATCCTACAGAAGCAATAACTTCACTTAACTCTGAAGCAGTTTTAATTCCAAGTATTTTTTGACAAACCTTAGCCGTAGGATGAACTGAAGACGCNCCACCAACAATACCCACAGGAAGAGGAAGTTTAATTTTACCAAATAGATTNCCAGAAGAATCTTTCTTCCATTCAGTCAAAGGAATATACTTTCCAGTAATAGACGCATAAGCATGAATAGTTGATTCTATTGCACGAGTATCTTGTCCCGTAGCAAGAGCTGACGCAATGATACCATTCATAATCCCCTTATTATGAGTTACACCACGATAAGGATCATTATTAGCAAATTCAACAGCGTCAAGAATTTTTTCAATAATTTCGTCGCCGCCCAATAATTCGTTATCAAAAGTAGCAGAAGCTTCAACTAACCTTTCAGTAGCAAAATTAGAAACAATTTTTAAGATAGATTTTCCTCCAGTNAGTTCTTCAAGTAAGGGAGATACAGCTTCAGCAACAGTATTACAAGCATTNGCTCCCATTGCATCTTTACAATCTATAAAAATTTCAACAATCAACATATCACCGCGACGAGTATTCAGTTTCTTCAATATAAGATCCTTAGCTCCACCTCCAAGTGAAAATAAGGTAGGNGTTTGTTCATTAGACAATTTTAAAATATTAGATTTATTCTCAATGATTTTATCTGATGCAGAAGAAATATCAGAGATATTAATTAATTGAATTTGTGTTCGCATAATATTACCTAAACTTTTAGCTTGAAAACCTCCATATTTACGGGTTAAACCTGCTGCTTTACTACAGGCAGCAACAACAGAAGGTTCTTCAGTGGCCATTGGAATAAGAAACTCTTTATTATTTACAATAAAATTAGTTGAAATTCCAATAGGGATAGAAACACCTCCAACAACATTTTCAATCATGTTAGAAGCTCCGTCAAGTGTTATTCCAGACATTGATTTAAGTATAGACAGNTCATCATCAGATAAAGATGAGAAATTTTTTAGATAAGACAATCTATCGTCAGAACTTAATTTATAAAAACCAGGAATTCTTGATGTTTTTTCCTTCATATAATATAAATAAAACAGTCATCAGTAAAATGATTATCTATAGATTATTTAATAGGAGTAAANGATTCCAACTCAAAGCTGTATAAATTATCCAATGAAGTAGAATAGTTATCGTGTAGAAAAGCCTTAGCTTTATCAGATAAAGCTGCCTTATTTACAATTATTTTAAAAGTATATTCTTGAGCATTATTGGTTTTTTCATGTGCNNGAATAATCAATTTAAGATCATTTTTACTTTGTAATACTAGAGTANCAATGTNTCNACCATCAGGTAATTGTTGATAAAATTGTATGTCAATACTATTTTCTTTATTATTTATACTCAATACATAACCTGTTAATGCCAATGTTTCTAATTTTTTCATTTTAACAGAAGAAATTTCTTCCGCCAACCAGTTTGGAAATTCGTCAGCCAATGATAATCATCACANATTATGTTTAGATGCAGAATTATTTAAAGCTCGTAATAATGGTAATTCTTCACCAGTAAGATATCGAACAAGTGCACCTCCAGCAGTACTAACATGATAGATTTTATTTTTAATTTGAAGTTGTTCAAGAACTGCACTAAGATGTCCACCACTTGTAATGGTTTTTGAATCAGCATTTGATAANTTATTAAGAATTTCAGTAGTCCCAAATCGAAATTCTGGGTTTTCAAACATTCCTAACGGACCAGTTATAAAGATATTATCAGCTTTCTCTATTTGTTGAAAATATTTTTGAATTGTATTCTGTCCTATGTCAAAAATTTTATCAGAAGGACTAACATCAGATAATGATTTTTCAGTTCGTTTTCCATCAACATCAATAGCTACATCGTCAGCTAATAGAAATTTATCAGGATATTTCTCTAAAAGAGATTTAGCAGTAACAATTGATTTTTCGTCATCAACAGATGTAGAAGATATAGGAACTTTTCCAGTAGCAGCAAGAAAAACATTACCAATTAGACCACCCAAAAGTGCTTTGTCAATTCTTCCAGCTTCAATTAATTTTTGAATAGATTTTAAACGATCAGGAATTTTTGCACCACCAAGAATAGCTGTAAATTTAATTTGAGAGTCATGAACTATAGTTTTCAAGGCATTTACTTCACGTTCAACAATTTTTCCTGCACAAGCAGGAAGAAGTTCAGCAAAACCAACGATTGACGGGTGAGACCTATGAGAAGTTGAAAAAGCATCTAATATACAATAATCAAAATGTGAAGATAATCTTTGAACTAAATGAGAATTTACGGCATGTTCTGGCAACATTTCTGTATTTTCTTCTGCAATNAACCTTAGGTTGTCAAGTAAGAGAACCTGACCGTTATCAAGATTATTTATTTCATTAATTGCAGTAGGTCCAAAGATATCTGCAACAAACTTGACATCTCTATTTATTAATTTAGAAAGAACAGGTGCGTGTTGTTCCATAGATACATAATCAGATTTACCAAGTCTACCTTGATGAGATGCAACAACAAGTTTACAATTTTGTAGTGCATTAATAGTCTCTGNCACTTCAACCAGACGAGAGATATCAAGTATCTTTAAAGTTGTTGGATCAATTGGGCTATTTATATCACAACGTAAGAAAACAGTTTTGTTCTGAAAATCCAAATCTTGTATTAATAACATACTAAGAATCCCTCGACAAAAAATTATTAGAGTTTGTCTTTAATAGTTTTAGAGATTAAATCAGCAACTCCAACATAACTAACAGAACTTGGAACTGTATCAGTTCCAACGACTATAGAAACTCCAGAATTGTATATATTAGCAAGAGCAGAGTCAAATGNTGTTTTTCCACGTAAAACTGGATGAGTACATCCTACAACAATTTTACCTGCTCCAGCTTCTTGAACTAATTTAACGGCTTCAATAATTGTACCACCAGAACTAATAATATCATCAATAATAACAACGTCTCTTCCGTTTACAGGAAGGGGTTTGCCTTCTTTAGTAGTAATACTGACTTCAGTAGCACTATAACGTGTCTTAATCATAATTTCATATTCAGTATCCATTGTTTCAGCAGCTACCTTAGCCCATTGTTCAGATTCCTCATCTGGACCCAACACAATAGGATTAGTAAGATTAGCATTATTTTTAATCCAAGTTGCAATATCAGGAACTGCACTAATATTCTTAGTAGGGGTATTTTTAATCAAGTGACTTAAATCTGGAACTCGTTGAAGATGTAAATCAATAGTATAAATCATATCAAGGCCCAAGTCATCTATAATTTTAGAAACTAGGTAAAAACTTCCAGGTTCACCAGGATTAAATCTTGAATCTTGTCTGGCATAAGCAAAATAAGGAATAAAGGTAGTAATTGACTTTGCTTTACCATCTTTTAATGCAGAACATATTAACAAAAACTCGATAAATAATTCATCAGGTTTTAGTCCCATAGGATGAATTAAAACAACATCTTCATTTTCAACATCATCGTGATAACGA
>NZOP01000016.1 GCA_002693165.1 Nitrososphaerota archaeon | reverse complement strand
AGAATTAATCATTAACATCATATCTAAAATCACAAAAATCATCACCTTGCATCAATGTTTTTGTTCTTTTTAACTTAATATTTTTATTGAACCCTTCTACTAATGTAAAATCTCTATTACATGAAAGATCAAAACCTAAATCCTGTATCCCCATTTCTTTATACATTTCAGCATATTTACATCTTGTAACATTGTAATGATAACTCTTATTATCTTTTTTTATTATATCTGTCTCTAAAGAGCCGTCTCTGGTCCAAGGTTCCTGTCTTTCTATAAACGCATTTAAAGAATTACCATTTAATTTTGACAAGTCACGTCCTTGTTCTATTGCCACTCCTTTTATTACTTCTCTAATTATATGTTTGGTTTTTTTTTCACCGAATTCTACGCTTAAATATTTTTTAAATTGAGTAATCAATCGAGCTTCAATTTCTCTTCTTAACAGAATCCCTATTTTTTGATTTATCTGATTATCAGACATATTGTCCATTTTTATTCCTCAAAATAATCTTTTAAAGGACTTATATTATACTGAAAATCTTTTTTATTTACACTTTCAAGAGATGCCTGAGCTCCATCAAGAGAAGTAAAGCAAGGTATATTTTTTTCAGTTGCAGCTCTTCTTATGTCAAACCCATCTTTTACAACCTTACTTTCACCTGTTACAGTGTTGATCACAACATCTACCAAGCCATGATTGATAACATCCACTACATTNGGATGAAGTCCTGTAAAAACCTTAGGAACAGAGCTCACTTCAAAACCTAATTCTTTAATAACTGTTGATGTTCCCTCGGTAGCTAAAATATTAAAACCTTTTTTATTTAATTCTTTAACAATATTTATTACATCATCTTTATCTCTGTCAGCCACACTTATTAAAACAGTTCCTTCTTTAGGCATAGCCATACCAGATGAAATCAAAGCTTTATATAACGCAGAATTAAAATCAGTATCAATTCCCATTACTTCTCCAGTTGATTTCATTTCAGGCCCCAAAGTAGTATCCACGCCAATTAATTTTGACATTGAAAACACTGGAGCTTTAACAGCAAATAAATCTTCATGGTTACCTAATCCATTTTTATATCCTAATTCTTTCAATTTTTTGCCTGCCATCACTTTGACTGCCAAATTAACCAAAGGTACATTTGTAACTTTAGAAATAAAAGGAACCGTCCTGCTTGCTCTTGGGTTAACTTCAAGAACTAGCACTTCACTCATGGAGCTTGAAGGATTTTGATTAAGAACATATTGAATATTAAGTAATCCTCTGACTCCCAGGTTTAAAGCTATTTTAGTTGTGTATTCTACTATAAGTTCTATTTGTTCCTTACTTAAACTAATGGGAGGAAACACAGCCATTGAATCACCGCTGTGCACCCCTGCTCTTTCTATATGTTCCATAATACCCGGGATAAATACAGTATCACCATCACATACAGCATCTACTTCTATTTCTTTACCTAATATATATTTATCAATTAATACTGGTCTTCCTTCTCCGGCAGAAAAAGCATCATCTAATAAANTTTCCAATTCATCTTCTTTATAAGCAATATCCATAGCTCTTCCACCTAANACAAAACTTGGCCTTACTAATACTGGATAACCCAATTTTTTTGCAATAGTAATTGCTTCACTAATATTTGAAGCTATCGAGCCCGGAGGATTAGGGATATTTATATTATTTAAAAATTGTTCGAACAAACCTCGATCAGAAGCTGTATTAATTGCATCCACAGGAGATCCAAGAATTTTATAATTATTATCATCTATTTGAGATGATAGATTTATCGCTGTCTGTCCGCCAAATTGAACAATTGTGTGTGTTTCTCCATCATTATTTTCATTATCTATAATNTTTGCGACTGATTCAAAATCTAATGGCTCAAAGTACAAGCGATTACTTGTATCAAAATCAGTAGAAACTGTTTCAGGATTAGAATTAATCATAATACTTTTATAATTTATATCGTTTAATGCCCAAGCTGCGTGTACTGAGCAATAATCAAATTCAATTCCTTGACCAATTCTAATTGGACCACTTCCAAAAACAGAGGCTTTGTCTCCTTTTAAAGCAATAGCTTCGTTTTCAGTTTCATATGTACTATAAAAATAAGGTGTTAAAGCTTCAAATTCNGCTGCACAAGTATCAACCATTTTATAAACTGGTAAGATATTTTTTGATTTTCTCAAATCTCTAATATAATTTTCATTATTTCCTGACAATTCTGCAATAACTTTATCACTAAACCCCGATCTTTTTAAATCATAAATCTTATCTTCAAAATCGCTAGAGTTTTTTATTAAATTTTCATTTTGAACGATATTTGAAAATGCATTTAAAAACCAAAAATCAATTCCAGTTAATTTATTTATGCTCTCAATACTTTTTCCATTTCTCAAAGCAAAAAACAAAGCCCAAAGTCTTTCGTCATTTGGTTCATAAAAATCTTTTTTNTCTAAATCTGAAATACTCCATTTAGGATTTTTCCAAAGAATTGATTTCGCAGTAATTTCCAAACCTCTCACAGCTTTTAAAAAAGCTGATTCAAAAGTTCTATCAATGGCCATAACTTCACCAGTAGCTTTCATTTGAGTACCTAAAGTTCTATCTCCATATAAAAATTTATCAAAAGGCCATCTTGGAATTTTAACAACACAATAATCTAAAGCAGGTTCAAATACGGCTTTAGTTTTACCNGTAATGGCATTATCAATTTGATCTAAAGTCTTACCTATAGCAATTTTTGCGGCTACTCTTGCAATTGGATAACCAGTAGCTTTACTTGCTAAAGCTGAACTTCTGCTTACTCTGGGATTAACTTCTATAACATAATAATCATCAACAACATTTGCTTCCTTTTTATCATTAGGTTTAAGTGCGAATTGGACATTGCATCCTCCTTCGACTCCTAAATATCTGATTATTTTTAAACTTGANGTCCTTAATAATTGATACTCTTTATCTGTTAATGTCTGACTAGGAGCAACGACTATACTATCACCTGTATGAACTCCCATAGGGTCTATATTTTCCATATTACATACGGTAATACAATTATCTTTTGAATCTCGCATAACTTCAAATTCAAGCTCTTTCCACCCAATCAAAGATTTTTCAATTAAAATTTGATTAATTGGGCTATATTTAATCCCTGATTCTGCAATCTTTTCCAATTCTTCTAATGTATGTGCCATACCNCCACCTGTTCCCCCAAGCGTAAAAGCAGGTCTTACCACTACTGGTAATCCAATTGAAATTGCAATTTCCTTTGATTCTTGTACCGAATTAGCTACAGCACTTTCAGGAACTGGTTCACCTATTTCTTTCATCAACTTCTTAAATCCTTCTCTGTCCTCAGATTTTTCTATTGTTTCAATAGGAGAACCTAATAATTTTATATCATATTTTTCAAATATTCCTGCNTGATGTAAATCCATCGCTAAGTTTAAACCAGTCTGCCCACCCAAAGTAGGGAGAATAGAATCAGGTTTTTGTATTTGAATTATTTTTTCTATTGATTCAACTGTCATAGGTTCTATATAAACAACATCAGCAACATCCATATCAGTCATGATTGTTGCAGGATTTGAATTTAATAATATAGTTGTAACACCTTCTTCTCTAAGAGATCTGCAAGCTTGAGTGCCAGCATAATCAAATTCAGCTGCCTGACCTATAACAATGGGGCCTGAACCTAGNATTAAAACTTTCAAATATTTTTCCTTTTTACACTCATCATGTTTATAAATTCATCAAAAAGATATTCATTATCCTGTGGCCCAGGAGATGCTTCAGAATGATATTGAATACCCATAATAGGTAATTTTTTATGTTTTATTCCAGAAACAGTATTATCATTTAAATTAATATGCGTAATTTCAATATTTGGATTAATAATTTCAGAAGATACTGCATATCCATGATTTTGAGCAGTAATATATACTCTATCATTTGCTATATCCTTAACAGGCTGATTTCCACCACGGTGTCCAAATTTAAGTTTATATGTATCTGAATCAAAAGCTCTAGCTATTATTTGATGACCTAAACAAATACCAAATATAGGATAATTATTTAAAATCAATTTTACTTTTTCAACTAAAAAATCCATATTCTTCGGATCGCCTGGCCCGGGTGATATCAATATTCCATTAGGAGAAAAATTTTTCAAATCATCCATTGTAAAATCTGGTGAAAATACTTTGATTTGGCATCCACGTTTATATAATAATTTCAGAATATTTTCTTTAACTCCACAATCTATAACAGCAACTTTGTATTTTTGATTAATATTTAAATTTTCACCATACTTTTCATTTAAATCTTTTCTATTACTAATTCCTTTAGCTAAATCAAGGGAATCATAATTAGGAATTGATTTCAAATATTCAATTCCTTTAGAAGGATCATTTCCTCTTACAATCAATCCATTCATAACACCTTTAGATCTAATTTTTCTCACAACAGCCCTAGTATCAATCTCAGATATACCCATAATTTCATATTGTTTTAAAAATTGATCTAAAGTTCTTTTAGAACTTATATGACTAGGAAAATTTTCATTCTTTCTAACAACATAGCCAGAAACTTGAATTTCATCTGACTCATTAGTTTCATCATTTATTCCATAATTACCGATTAAGGGATAAGTCTGAATAACAATTTGTCCTTTATAAGAAGGATCAGTCAATATTTCTTGATACCCAGTCATAGAAGTATTAAATACTACTTCACCAAAAACTAAATTACCATATCCAAAAATATATCCCGGATAATAAGTTTTGTCAGATAAAATCAAATATCCTTTATCCATTATGTCCCTTGTCATCAGAGTAAACAACTTCTCCATCTACAAGGGTTTGCAAAATCTTCCCTTTAAAATTAGTACCTTGCAACGGGCTATTTTTACCTAAAGACACAAAATCTGAAATATCAACTTCCCACTCTTTATTCAAATCAATAATTACTATATCTGCAGGATAACCTTTAGTTAATTTACCTAGTTTTTTCCCTAGAAATTCAGCAGGATTTGAAGTTAAACATTTCAATAATTTTTCCAACTTTATATCTTTTGAATAAAATAATTGCAAAACTGATCCNAAGGTAGTCTCAAAATTACTTATACCAAAANCCGCTTGATTCAAAGTAGTCATTTTNTCNTCATANCCATGAGGGGCGTGATCCGTAGCTATAATTGAAATTAAATCACTATTAATTCCTTCTATTANAGATTGAATATCGGATTTAGTTCTTAACGGAGGAAATACTTTTGCAAAAGTATTATAAGCATTCTCAGAAATTTGTTTTCTGTTTTGATCATCAGGACCAAGAATAAAATCTTCTGTTATTGTGAGATGATGAGGNGTAACTTCTGCAGAATAATTAATTCCTCTTTCTTTTGCAATTTTCAGCACATCTACCGATTGAGCTGCNCTTATATGGCAAGCATGGTATAAACCACCAGTTAATTCAGTTAAAAAAATATCTCTTGAAAGCATAGATGCTTCAGCAGCATTAGGTATCCCACTACAGCCTAATCTTTGAGCTAAAAATCCGTCATTCATCACTCCTTCCGCACGATAATTAATACCTCTATCATCACAATGATTCATTATAGGGCGGGAAACCATTTTAGAATATTCTAGTGACATTCTCATAATATTAGAATCATGAATAGGTTCTCCATCATCACTAAAACCTATAACACCTGAATCTGCTAAAGACTGCATCTCTACTATTTCTTTACCCTTTCTGTTTATAGTAACAGCGCCAATTGGATGTACTTTTATAATAGAGCGCTGTTTACATAAATCTTGAAAATAATCTATTGAATCTTTAGAATCTAAAGCTGGGATAGTTGTTGGCATAGCACAAATAGTAGTAAATCCACCTTTTGAAGCAGCTCTAGTACCTGTAGCTATAGTTTCTTTATACTCATAACCAGGCTCTCTTAAATGAGAATGTATATCAATAAAACCTGGGCTAACTATATAATTACTAGCATCTATTATTTCTATATCAGCATCTGATATTTCTATATTTCCCACATCTTGAATTACACCATCTATAATTAAAACATCTTGTTGTTTTATCTTATTAGATATACCATCATAAACTTTTCCATTCTTAATTATTTTTTTCATCTACACTCCATATCAAATAGAATCCAAAGTATGATCGCCTATTAATATAATTAACAAAGCCATTCTAATTGCTACACTATTCATAACCTGTTGATTAATTAAAGATCTGTCTGATTCACTTACGTACCCATCAATTTCTACTCCTAAATTCATAGGACCAGGATGTAAAATTTTAGCTTTGTCAGGAGCATATTTAAGGCTTTCATTTGTCAACTTAAACATTCTTGTATATTCATTTATATTAGGGAAAACCAAACTAGCTTTTCTTTCAAATTGTGTTCTTAAGGTCATAATCAAATCACTTTCTGACAATGCATCCTTTAAATTACTTGTATACATAATTGCAGGATAATTACTTACATCACTTCCAGATAAGTAATTTGCATTCATTGTTGTGGGTGAACAAAAAGTAACTTTAGCACCCATAGTACTAAATCCCAAAACAGCAGATCTTGAGACTCTGCTATGAATATTATCTCCCAAAATAGTAAGGTTTAATCCTTCAATTTCTCCAATTGATTTATATATTGTATAAAGATCAATAAGTGTTTGAGTAGGATGTGCATGAGATCCATCCCCAGCGTTAATGACTGGTATCTGAATATTTCTAGATACAAAATATGGAGCTCCAGAATCAGAATGTCTTATGATCAGAATATCAGCTCCAATAGATTCTAAGGTTTGAACAGTGTTTATAAATGACTCACCTTTCTCGTCGCTGCTACCACTTGAAGAAACATTAATAACATCAGCAGATAAAATTTTACCCGCATTTTCAAAAGACACTCTTGTCCTAGTACTTGGTTCTGAAAAATAATTAATAACTGTTTTTCCACGTAATACAGGAACCTTTTTAACAGGGCCATTTAAAATTGAAGATAATTTTTCTGCAAATTCAAAAATATATAAAATATCATTTTTAGACAATTGATCTATATCAAGTAAATTATTTAGTTTATTATCTGCTATCATGATATTTCCACTCCATCTTTTCCATCAATTTCAGTNATTAATACATTTACTTTTTCATTTCTGGATGTAGGAATATTCTTACCAACATAATCAGGGGATATAGGTAATTCTCTATGCCCTCTATCAACCAAAACAGACAATTGAATACTCGAAGGTCTGCCATAATCCATTAAAGCATCCATTGCGGCTCTAACACTTCTGCCAGTGAAAAGCACATCATCAATTAAAATAACATTAGAATTATTAATATTTAAATCAATAATTGTTGGACTTATATCAGTTTTAATTTTTANATCAGTATCATCTCTGTAAAAAGAAACATCTAATTGTGCTGTAGGTATTTTAATACCTTCAATATTTTCAATAAATCCTGATATTCTTTCAGCCAAAGGCACTCCTCTAGTATGCATTCCTATCAAAATTAATTTATTTGGCCCAGAATTTTTCTCTAATATTTCATGAGAAATTCTTTTTAGCATCCTAGAAAAATTATTAGAATCTATTATCAATTTAGCCATAGTTAAAAGACAAATCCAATAATAGCTGAAGAAAAATTTCGCAAGTGAAATTTCATCAAATTATATCTCCTTATTGATATCTCTGTATCAACTTAAAGGTTAATAAACTAGAAATAGTATATATTGATTTAATAATAATTTCAAATAATCATCAAATCATATAAAATAAATAAAAATGATAAATAGTATGAATATCACTAAAGAAGCAATANAAATATTAGAAGGGNAAAATTTTGCTAGCTTAGCTACAGTTAATACAGACGGATCACCTCAAGTATCTGTAGTTTGGATTGATTACAAAGATAATCATATATTAATAAATACAGCAAAAGATAGAATCAAAACTAATAATATGGAACGAGATCCAAGAGTTTCTATTTCAGTAACAGATGCAAAAAATCCATATTATCAAATAACATTTAAAGGGATAGTTGAAAATATATCTGAATCTAACGCCGAAGAACATATTCACTCTTTANCAAAAAAGTATCTCAATCAAGACAAATATCCTATTTCAAATCAGGAAACTAGAGTAATAGTAAGTATTAAACCAATGACATTTTACGTCATGAAATGAAAACTATTTATATAATTTTCGGTATTAGAGGGCTGATAGGCACACATTTGGCCAATAAATTACATGAATCCAATGCACATATAATTGGAGTAAGTAGAAATGTAACAAAAACAATAACAAAGCTCCCATTTTTAAACGAAGTTTACTCTTTAGATAATTTGAATTCAGAAGAATTTAAAAATAATAAGAACAAATTCATATTTATAAATTTATCCGGTGAACCGCTAATAGGGTTATGGACTAAGAGCAAAAAACACAGGGTCTTAGAATCAAGAAAATATGGTGTAAATAAAGCAATAGAATTAATTAAAAAATATAATTTAATGAATTGTGTAATNTTATCGGCTAGTGGAATTGGAATATATAAAAAACATCCGAACAATACAATAACAGAACAATCTTCTGATATAGGAAATTCATTTATATCTACTATGTCTAATAAATTAGAAAAAAATTTAAAAGAAAATTCTTCAAAATCTACAAAAATTATTAATTTACGATTTGGAATCGTATTAAGTAAAAAAGGGGGTTCTTTAACTTACTTAAAATTAATCTACAATTTTTTTATTGGTGGAAAAATAGATAAAGGAAATCAATGGTGGTCATGGATACATATAGACGATGTGATTAATAGTATTATTCACATCATTGATAAAAACATCGAAGGTTCANTAAATATCACATCACCTAATCCTGAAAAGCAAAAAGATTTTTCAAGAACTTTAGGGAAAATAATGAAAAGGCCATACTTTATAATTACTCCTTCTATATTACTAAAACCAGTATTGGGAGAATTTATAAGTGAAATAAAAGATAGTAGAAAAGTACATCCTCAACTTTTATTAAAATCAGGATATNATTTNAAATACGACAAATTAGAAAAAGCTTTGAAAAATATCTTGAAATGAANAATTTGTCTTTTAAATATAAAACTAAAATCAATCAACCATTGAACAAAATCTTTGACTTTTATTCAAATCCAAAAAATATAAAACTTTTAACTCCCTGGTTTGTAAAAGTTTCGTGTACTCCTGAAAAAAAAATATCTAAAAAANGAGTTTTTACTATAGAAATCAATATATTTGGTATCAAAAATAAAGTGGAAATACTTATTAAAAATCATGAAGNAAACAAATTCTTTACAGACCTACAAATAAAAGGTCCTTTTAATTACTGGGAACACAACCATATATTCAAATATGAAAATAATGAAACCATAATGTATGATGTGATCAATTATAATTCAAAATTTAAATTACTCGATAAAATGTATATTTTTCATTTAATATTTAAAATAGNTTTTTACTACCGAGAGAAAAAAATACTTGCTATATTCTAAAATAAATTGTTAGATATATATAATTCAGATTATCATTACACAAGAAATATAAAAAATATGGAAAGGTTATGAAGACAAAAAAGAGAGGTTCGTATGTCTATATTAAAAAATGAATACTATAATAAACTTGGGGTCCGAAGAGTAATAAATTGTGCTTCGTATCTTACGATGCTTGGTGGAAGTATTATGCCAAAAGGGGTAGTTGATGCCATGGAAAAAGCATCAGAATGGTTTGTAGACATGAAAGAATTAAATATGGCGGCAGGAGAAGTTATTGCTGAATTCACTGGTGCAGAAGCAGGGCTTGTAACTGCAGGTGCAGCNTCAGCATTAATGCTACAAACTGCAGCTTGTATGGCCGGATCAAACCCTAAATATATAGACCAATTACCAAATACAGATGGTTTGAAAAACGAATTTATAATTCACAGATCTCATAGAACAAATTATGATCATAACTATAGAAATGCAGGAGCTAAATTAATAGANATTGGAAATACTGGTGGAACAAATGAATGGGAACTTGAATCAAATATTAATGAAAAAACTGCTGGCATAATCTATGTATATGGCCCAAAGCAAGCTGGCGCTATTGAAATTGAAAAAGTAATCGAAATAGCAAACAAACATTCAATACCTGTTATAGTTGACGCTGCTGCATTATTACCTCCTCCTGAAAATTTACGCCGATTTATTTCTAAGGGTGCAGATATGGTTGCATACAGTGGAGGTAAAGGTCTAAGGGGCCCTCAATCAACAGGGATTTTATGTGGTAAAAAACATCTGATTGATGCAGCTTTTTTACATTCAGCACCAAACAATGAAGGAATTGGCAGGGTAGCAAAAGTATCAAAAGAAGAAATAATAGGACTAATTACAGCATTAGAAATTTTTATTGATAAAGACCATTCTTCAGTTATGAAAAAATGGGAAAATGATTGTAATATAATTTCTGATTCAATCAAAAGTATTGATAGCCTTAAAGTATCTTTTATCAAAGCCCCAGATAATCCTGAAGATATAAATGATGAGGAATCTACACATCCTTATTTAACAATCTCTTCAAAAAATCACAGCGATAGCGAAATTGAAGAATTACTTGCTGAAGGGAACCCTTCAATTAGAGTGAGAAATGGTTTTGAAACAGATGGAGTAAAAGTATTTACATCTAATTTACAGGAAGGGGAAGCAAAAATAGTAGCTCAAAAAATACTAGATGCCCTAAGCTGACAAATGCTGCAAATATTGATTCACGTAATCAAATCCTATGGAATCAATAAAAGCATCCTGCAAACGTTTAGTTATTTTACCAGGCACATCTCCTTCTCCAATTTGTCTGCCATTAACAGTTCCAACAGGTACTATGCAAAAACTTGTTGAAGTAATAAAAATCTCATCAGCAGTAAATGCATCGTAAGTATCAAGATCTTTTTCTGTTAATGTCATTCCTAAACCTTTAGCTAATCCCATCGCATCAGATCTACCAATACCAGCTAATACAAATTGCTCTTTTGGAGTAAAAATTTCATTATTTTTAACAAGAAAAATATTTGCTCCTGAACCTTCTGTAATATTTCCATTTTTATCAAGTAAAACTGCTTTGGCGTTTTTATCTATATTATGTACTTCTAAATCAGCCATAGTAAAATTAATATATTGATTAACTTTTGCCCTTGGGCTTAATGCGTCATGAGCTGTTCTTCTAACAGATGGGAAAATAATAGGCATACCCGAATCATAAAAATTTGCTCTTTGCTTAAATGGAATATTTGTACAATGAATAATAACATTTGGTACCTGTTCCCCTTCTTTATTAACAGCACCTCTGGTAATTCTTAAAAAAATCCAATAATCTTCATTTTTACCTAACAAGGGAACATTCATATCTAACAATTGTTGCGAAAATTTAACAAGTTCTTCTTTTGTATAAGGAGATTGAATCTGCATATAATTTAATGACATGAAAAATCTATCTACATGCTCTTCTAATTTATAAACATTTCCAGAAAATGTTCTTGCTGTATCAAAAACAGCATCCCCTTGTGTAAATCCTGAGTCATTTATTGGAATCACTGCATCTTTATGTGTAACAAATTCACCATTTATAAATGTATATAAATCTTCTATATTTGGCATCATGACCCCCTATTTTTTTAATGATTATACTTCCTTTTATAATGAAAAAGATAGTGTTGGATTATCCCGCTATATTTACCAAAATAATTTTGGCCCCATTTTCGTTTATTAATTAATGACATTTTTTTATTTAATCCATAATCTTCAACCAATAATCTTTCTACCCACAAATCAACTGGGAATGCATTATATTTTTTTAAAGAATATATCAAAACACAATTCGCAACTTTGTCCCCTACACCTGGGAAAGTTAATAAAAACTTTAATGAATCGAAATAATCTTCATTATAAAAATCTGATAACAAAATTTTATTCTCTTCAATAATTTTAGAAGTTTTAAGTACGTATTGCCCTCTATACCCCATGCCAAAAGATTTCATCTCAGATTCTGTAAGCCCTGTAATTTGAATAGGAGAAGGAAATGAATATCCAACCATATCATCGAGAATATATTTATAACCCAATTTTTGACATAACAAATGTATAGTATTAGAAATTTTAGGCACATTTGACCAAGCAGAAATAATAAAAGAAATTAAACATTCCCATGGATCTTGATTTAAAACTCTCATTCCCTGCAACTTTTTATAAGCTACAGTGGACAATTCATCATCAAAATTCTCAAATATCTCATTATATTTAATCCCTAAACCAAAATAATCATATACTTTATCTTGAGCTACCCAATCATCACTGCAAACATATTCTAAACAATTATTTTTTATACGTAATTTAAGAAATTTGTTATCAATAAATCCATAATACCAATTTAATTTTTTTTTCCATCTAAATGCCTGCCCGCTAAATAATGATAATTCAAGATCCAATTTTTCTTTTAATATAATTTTATTCATCATCTAAAAAAATCTGGTTCCATAAATGTTTTTTTCCCCCCAGGTAGAGCTTCCAAGAATATTTTCCCATATCGTTTTGATGTAATTCTCGAATCTAGTAATAATACTTTTCCAGTATCTTTTTCATTTCGGATTAATCTACCAAATCCTTGTTTAAATTTTAAAATTGCTCTTGGTAATGCATATTCCATAAAAGAATTATCATATTTAGCTGATCTTGCTTCAAATAACGGGTGCGTAGGAACATCAAATGGCAATTTTGTAATAATTAATAAATCTAATGAACCATTATCAATATCAACCCCTTCCCAAAAGCTTGAAGTTCCTAAAATTAAAGATTTTGGATTTTTCTTAAATCTCTTTATTATTTGGTATGGATTTCCATCTACTCCCTGTGCTAAAACATTTATATTATATTCATCCAACTTTTTTTTAAGGCTTCTTTGAGTATTTCTTAAAGACTTATAAGAAGTGAATAACACCATTGATCTTCCATTTGCAGTAAGAACGTTTTCAAAAATAATTTTATCTAATTCTTCTTGGTAATTATCAGCATTTGGTTCGGGAAACATAGTCGGCAGTAGTATTTCTACAGAATTATCATAATCAAAGGGAGATCCAAATGATTTTGCATGGTCTGCGTTCAAACCAGTAGTTTGTATCAAATGATTAAACTCATCGTTAGAATTCAAAGTAGCACTAGTTAAAATAACTGATTTCGCATTTTGAAATAAATTTTCATTTAAAATTTTTGATACATTAATTGGTGCACTGAAAAAAACATGATTATTAAATTGTTCATTGTGTTCTATCCAGTAAACCATTTCATTATTAGATAATAATAAAAATTCATCTAAATTATTTTTAGCTTCTTCCCAATTTTCAATCCATTGTTGAAATAAATCATACCAATTTTGAAATTGAATTTTACTACCAATAATCTTTTCTTTGGAATCTTTATAATATCTAATTAAATCAGATTTCAATTTATCTAATTTAAGTTTCAATTCATTCCATTCATCTCTAACAAGCTTTAATTCAGGAAAATTAGAATCAATATCAATTCTCAATGAATTATGTCCAGAGTTCTTATTACCTCTTGTAATTACAATTTGATTAAAAGATTTAAATAAATTTCTGGATTTTATATTTAATTCTTCAATCATGCTAATCGTTCTTTTTAATTTATTTTCTGCCTGATCAAGGTCTACAGTATTTTTAAATTCTCGTTTAATTAAATTCCCAAACATTTCAATCAAATCATATTTACCATAATTAATCCTGGCAATATCTTTTAAATCTCTCTCATCTAATTTCCATCCTAGGTGTTGTGATGCTACATCTTCCAAATTGTGTGCTTCATCAATTATCAACACATCATAGTCAGGTATTACGCTATTTACTGATTTTAAATCTGTCATAAGTAAAGCATGATTAACAATTACAATATGGCTAGATTCAGCTTTTTCTCTTGACTCTCTTAGAAAACAAGGCCCGTCAAAACCATAGCAATTAATCTTATTCTTTGGACTAATCCTTCTCCAATAATTATTATTAACATAATTACTTAAACCTAATTCTGATTTTTCTCCAGTTTCAGTTTTTGAAATCCAAACAGCCATTTTAGCTAAAAATCTTGAGTAATCTTGATCAACATCTTCATCTACAAATTGATTCCCATAATTTTTTATACAAAGATAATTATCTCTTCCTTTTAATATTGAAAAATTTATATCTTCAATGTCAGGGTCTAATTCTGACAATATAGATTTAACTAAAGGTAAATCTTTCAAATATAATTGATCTTGCAAATTAATTGTATTAGTTGATACTAATACTCTTTTTCCTGTTTTTAAGGCAAATATAGCTGCCGGTAATAAATATGCCAGAGATTTCCCAACACCGGTCCCTGCTTCTAAAGCAGCAGAAAATTGATTTTCAATACAATCAGCAATTACTTCAGACATATCTAATTGCTGTTTTCTATATGAAAAATTACTTAATACTTTATTTAAAATTTCACTATCTGAGGAAAAAATTTTCTGTAAAATATCATTCTCATAATTAAAATAATTTCCTTTTGTTTTTTCTTTAATACTATGTTTAGGTATTATTTCCATCGGGGAAAAAAATATATTATTTTTTACATTAGAATCAGTTTGACTTAAAACTGAATTAAACAAAAAAAACAATTCATTATCTTTTTCAGAAATTATATTACATATAGCTGTCTGTAATTTATTGTCAAAAGTTTCATATTTCTCAGATAATAATAAAAAGACCTCTAAGGTAAATTTTGCATCAGACAATGCTCTATGAGCATTCTGTTGATTTATATCCAAATAATTACAAATACTTCCAAGAGATAAATCCAATAAATCAGGTAACATTATTTGAGAAAATCTCCATGTATCTATAAACTTATTATTTAATTTCAATCCTTCTTCGGATAAAAATTTGAGGTCGAACTCTATGTTATGCCCAATGATAATAGAGTCACCTAAAAATGAATGAAATTCATCTGCTATATCAACAAATTGCAATGATTTTGAAACATCATCATTAGAAATACCTGTTAAGTTTTCTATAAAATCACTAATTAATATTCCAGGATTAACAAGGGAATTAAATTCCTCAATTTCCTTACCAGTCGAATCAGTTTTAACAGCTCCAATTTCAATTATCTTATCTTTTCCTGGCGACAATCCTGTTGTTTCAAGATCTAAAGACACAAGATTATTTCCAAAATTATAATTTTTATTTATAGGCATAAAATCACTTATTCTGAATTATAATAATTCAAATCAAGTTCAATCCAAGCGTTATCAGATTGAAAAACAGGCTCTGAATAATTATTTTTCAAATTAAATACCAAATCCTGAGCATTATTAATCTCGTTTTTAAATCTTGTACCATATAAGCCTATGCCTGATTCAGAATGTGCATCAGTACCTGCTGTCATAACTAATTCGTTATTTTTAGCCGCAATATATGCATATTTATTTTCAGCTAAATTGTTTCCCCCATTTAACACTTCAACCCCATCAATAAGTTTAAATAATTGATTTGACGAAAATTCATCAACAGAAGGAATATATTCCTTACCTTTATAAAGCAGATTTTGCTGATACTTCTCTTTTCCAAAAAGCCTTCTTGCCGGATGCGCAGAAATCAAAAAAGCACCGTATTTATCAGCATACTTTCGCAGTATTTCAAGATTATGAGACCCTGAATAATATTTATCAAATCCTATTGCAATAATATGCCCGTAGTCAGTAGAAATTTCAATAGCTCGAAAAACTTTTAAGTTATATAAATTAAATATATCTTCTATTTGATCACTATTTTTTTCCCAAATACTACTATGCTCTGTAAGGCATGCACCATCTAAATTTTTTTTTGAAATTTTTTTAGCTGCATTTTCGACAGTTAAATTACTATCTGCACTTCCCATAATAGTATGCATATGTAAATCTAGAATCAATTTATTACTCTCTCCTATTAAATATCTTTAATTTATTAATAATGGCAAAACAAAAATATTTAAAATCAAAAAACCTACCAATCCTATAAAAACAGCCT
>NZOP01000015.1 GCA_002693165.1 Nitrososphaerota archaeon | reverse complement strand
CGTTTTACAAAGTTAACTTTGATGGTTCTGCTCTGGAATTGTTATCAGAAGAAAGTGCTAATCATATTATTGATTTTAATAATAAAAGTGGATATTTTATTGATCAATATAGTTCAATTAACCAGCCACAGATTACTATGTTGAAACATATTGATCATTTGCCTGGCAAAAAATTAATTCAGGCTGATGTTTCTTCACTTGTTAAACTTGGATGGACTGATCCAGAGTATTTTTCTGCCTTTGCAGCAGACAATAAAACAACAGTTTATGGTGCAATATTTAAACCTTCTTATTTTGATCAAAACGAAAAATACCCTGTCCTTGATTTTATATATCCGGGACCACAATCACTTGGTTTGAGAGATCATTCTTTTGGACACGAAAGTTTTGGGCAGGTAAATTCGATTGTAGAACTAGGTTTTGTAATAGTTATAATCGAAGGAAGAGGAACATCGGAAAGATCTAAATTA
Organism: Nitrososphaerota archaeon; assembly: GCA_002693165.1. The sequence goes on along the minus strand of NZOP01000015.1, from coordinate 7,557 downwards.
TTTCATGATTATTCTTATGGACAACTTGAAGATAATGGTTCTATTGAAGATCATATTCATGTAATAAAAAATATATCTAAAACAAGACCCTATATGAATATAGAAAAAGTAGGAATGTATGGACATTCTGGCGGAGGCTATTCAACAGCAAATGCATTAATGAAGTATCCGGATTTTTATTCTGTGGGAGTCGCGTCTTCGGGTAATTACGACAATCTTGAGTATAATTCTAGATGGGGAGAAAAGTATCAGGGAAAAGTTTCTGATGAAATTTATAGCGACCAGGCGACGAGAAATTATGTATCAGAATTAAAAGGTAAACTTTTATTAATTCATGGTGATATGGACGATAATGTTTACATGTATCACACTCTTAGACTTGCTCATGAGTTAATTCAAAATAATAAAGACTTTGATATGTTGATTATTCCAGAGATTGAACATTCACCTGTAGATTCAGAAACTTCATTAAAATCCTGGAAATATTTCTGGCGAAAAAGATGGGATTATTTTGTTCAACATCTTTTAGATGAGATTCCTCCAGCTAATTTTGGATTATAATATTAATATATTTATTGAGGTGTTATATGTCTTATAGAGAAAAACCGGTTTTAAGCCAAGAAGAAGCTTTACAATTACATAAGGAAGCCCTTGTAGTTGATTCTCAGATTCCTACTATAACCTTAGGTGGCTTATTTACAGATAATATGAGAAAAAGAATGGATGAATGTTTCAAGGAAGGAATGACAAAAGCTGAAGCATCAAACATATTATCAGCGATGATCCCTGGCGAGATTCAAAATAGCACTGATGCAAAAGCTCAGTATATTGAACTTTGGGAAAAATCAGGCGTTAATATTGCTAGTGGAACTTATGCTGGCCCAGCAGCTGGGATAGATGCCGCATATAATAGTTCAGTAAAAAGAATGTCGGAAGCAGTATCAATTATAAATTCAATACCAGAAAAATTAATGCTTGTAACAACATCAGATCATATTAAAGAAGCGCATGATACTGGTAAGGGAGGTATAATTTTTGATTTCCAGGATACTTTGTCATTTGGTACTGATTTAAGTAAAGTAGATTTTTTTTATAATCTTGGTTTAAGGGTAGTACAGCTCACTTACAATTTAAGAAACCTTGTAGGTGATGGATGTACAGAAATACATAAAAGTGGATTGTCATATTTTGGAAGAGAACTTGTAAGTAAACTTAATGAAAAAAATATGATTGTTGATGTTAGTCATTGTTCAGAACAAGTAGGATGGGATGCTATGGAAATATCCTCAAGTCCAGTTGTGGTAACTCATTCAACAAGTGCTGCAATTGTAAAACATGACAGAGGTAAAAGTGATAAATTCGCTAAAGCCATAGCAGATAATGGAGGATTTTTCGGTGTAGTAGTCATACCAGGGTTTATTCAGGAAACACCTACTGCGACTTTAGATGATTGGGCTCTTCATATAGAAAATCTTGTTAATGTTATGGGCATTGATCATGTATGCATAGGCACTGATAAGCTTGGCCCAGGTCCTGGCACTGAAACATTATTTGAATATCCTGAAGAAATGCCTGGGATGAGACCGGGACATTTTAATTGGAGTGGGTTTAGAGAAGAACATAGAGTAAATGATAATGGGCTTGGCTTACCATATCCGCAGTATAATGATTATAAAACAATTGGTTATGAACAGTTTACAGACTGGCCTAATCTTACATTGAAATTAGCTGAGCGAGGTTTCAATGAAGAAGAACTCAGAAAAATATTAGGATTAAATTATTTTAGAGTATTCAAACAAATTATAGGCTGATTTTCCGAAATGACTTTTAATAATATTATTGCAGTATGCATTTTCCTTGCACCTTTTGCTTATTCTCCTGGTCCGGGTGTAATGTTTTTTGCAGTTAATACTGCAAGATCAGGTTTTAAAAAAACACTTCCTGCGATAGCTGGGTATCATGTAGGAATAGTTGTATTTACTTTTTGTTTCGGATTAGGGTTTGATTTTTTTGTTTCAAGATTTGAATTAATACTTGATATACTTAAATACCTTGGTAGCTTATATGTTTTATATATAGCATTTAAAATTACAAAAGCAGGATTTGGATCTGATTCTAAAAGCGAATCTGGTATAACATTTTTTAATGGAATGATTTTTATCTTCCTTAACCCTAAAGTACATATTGTAATAACTTTAATGTATACAAAATTTAATGATTTAGGGAATATGAACACATTGATTTATACTTTAATTCTTACCATTATTTTTTCTATAAATAATCTTATATCAGTTCTCATATATAGCCTTTCAGGAAATGTAATTGGTAATGTTGGCAATAATAAAATTAGTAAGTTCAGGGATGCTTTTTTTGGATTGTCACTTGTCTTAATAGCTATTTGGATGATGGATGTTGTTGGGTTAGTAAAAAATTTATTTTTTACTTAGATGATCGCTATAATATGATGCCCATTTTGTGATTGATTGTATAACTGGATTTAGTGATTTACCAATTTCGGTAAGTGAATATTCAACTTTTGGAGGTATTTCAGAATATGTTTTTCTTTTAACTATATTATTATTTTCAAGCTCTTTTAATTGTTTTGAAAGCATCTGCTGAGTGATAGGTAGTAAAGATTTTTTTAATTCACCAAATCTTAATGTATTTTCCCCAAGATGATAAATAATATCTATCTTCCATTTCCCACCTATAATTCCCATAACATCATATACACTACAATTTTCATTTGTGAGTTCGTATTTTTTATTGGTCATAAGTTTGTGACTTAGTTTTTAATTATAATCTAAGTATATTAATCAATTGATTGTTTGTATGTAAATACTAGTACGTCTATTTATACTACTTGACAGTATTATTTTCATACTTATATTATATTTCATACTTAATAAATATAATAAATATAAAAAAAATAATAAGAGAGCTGTATGACNGATTTTATATATGTGATTGTTGCAAGCAGTGCTGCTGGAATTTTATCTTTGTCAATAGCAGTNTTATTAGTACAAAAAGCATCATGGTCTCANTATTTAATAAANTTTGGNACTCCATTTGCCGCAGGNGTTTTGNTAATTGCCTCTTTTAGAGATTTAATACCNCATGGNATAGATGAAAAAGGCTCTGTAATTTTAAATGCTACTTTGATAGCAATTTTAATCTTTTTTTTAATTGAGAAAGGTTTTAAAAACTTCCATCATCATCATGAAGAAGATCTGCAAAGTAAAAGAAATAGTTCTCAAGGATGGCTTTTTCTTGTAGGTGATCTTTTTCATAATATAGTTGATGGTATTGCTTTAGGGTCTGCATTTTTAATTAATCCAGGCACTGGTTTGATAGCGACAATTGCGATTATAGCTCACGATATTCCTCTTGAGTTAGGGGAATTTGGTTTACAGTTAAAAAGTGGATTCACAAAGAGGCAAGTTATAATAAGAAATTTGCTTGCATCATCAACAATGATTATTGGAGCAATATTTGCTTTTCAACTTGGTTCAGTAATTGATTTACCATTAGGTTATATTTATGGTGGAATTGGTGGATTTTTCATTTATATTGCTTTGAGTGATATAGTTCCGACTATACATACTTCTGAAAAGACTAGATATGGATTACAAACAGGTTTTTTATTAATAGGTTTAATTTTTGGTACCTTCGTTTCTGGTTTTGCACATCAATATATTGATGCAGGTCATGTAGGTCATGCAGGGCAAGCTCATGATGAAGATGATCACGATGACCATGATGAAGATTAGAAGCACTCAAACTAGAAGTACTCAGAACATAAGGNTTAATTATTTAATTTAGATTTGAATTCAAGTCTTTTTTGATGAAGTATTTTTTCAGTGTAACCGTTTGGTTGATATCTGCCTTTGAATACCAGGTCACAGGCTGCAGAAAATGCAATTCCATTATAATTTGGTGCCATATTAATNTATCCTTTTAATCCTTCATTTTGCTTATCAACTATTTTTGCCATTTTTTTCATTGTTTTCATCACTTGATTTTTCGTACATAATCCATGATGTAACCAATTGCTTATATGTTGGCTTGAAATTCTGCAGGTAGCTCTATCTTCCATTAATCCTATATTATTAATATCTGGGACTTTAGAACAACCGACTCCTTGATCTATCCATCTGACTACGTAGCCAAGAATGCCTTGAGCATTATTATCTAACTCNTTTTGAATATCNTCTTTGCTAAGTGATTTTGGGTTTTCCATAACTGGAATATTTAATATGTCATCAATATTGATAATTTTATTTTGGGATAGAATTTTGGATTGTTGGTCTTTTACAGAAATTTGATGATAATGAAGTGTGTGTAAAGTTGCAGCAGTAGGGGAAGGCACCCANGCACAATTTGCTCCCTCATTAGGGTGGATGATTTTACTTTTATACATAGCTAACATTTCATCTGGTTGAGCCCACATTCCTTTCCCAATTTGAGCTTTGTTCATAAATCCGGTTTTTAAACCTGTTAAAACATTCCAGTCCTCATAAGCTTTAAGCCATTTTTGTTCTTTCATTTTGCTTTTTGGAATAAATGCTCCGGCCTCCATACTTGTGTGAATTTCATCTCCAGTACGATCAAGAAATCCTGTGTTTATAAAAATAACCCTNTCTTTTGCTGCATTGATGCATTGTCTTAGATTTAATGTTGTTCTTCTTTCTTCATCCATTATTCCTATTTTTACTGTATTAGGTTTTAAGCCTAATACTTTTTCAATTTCTGAGAAAAGATCACTGGTGAATTTAACTTCTTCTGATCCGTGCATTTTTGGTTTTACTATATAAATGCTTTTTGTTAATGAATTTCTGAATTTACTATTCCCAATTAAATCATGCATAGCTATGACAATAGTAAACATTGCATCTAAAATACCTTCAAAAACTTCATCTCCGTTTTCATCTAATATTACTGAATTAGTCATTAAATGACCTACATTCCTGTTTAGCATTAAACTTCTTCCTGGAATTGAAAAATTTGATCTGTCAGGATTTATATAAATACGATCCGAATTTAATTTTCTTGTTACTTTTTTATTGTTTTTCATAAATGTTTCTTCCAGAGTNCCTTTCATCAATCCCAGCCAATTTCGATATACTAAAACTTTATCATCAGCATCTACAGCTGCTACTGAATCCTCACAGTCTTGGATAGTAGTAATAGCTGATTCAATTAANATATCTTTGATTCCTGCTGAATCACTTTTTCCGATATTACTGTTTCTGTCTAATAATATTTCTATATGTAGATCATTNTTAATCATTAAAATACTTTGAGGAGAAGTTGGATTTCCTGTGTAACCTACAAATTTAGATTTGTCCTGTAATGAAGTTTTTGTTTCATTATTTAATGTAATTTCAAGTTCTCTGTTATTTATTTGGAATGAAACAACTTTAGTAAAATCACTATCTGCAAGAGGGAATATATTGTTTAAAAATGTTTTTGCAAATGAAACAACTTTATCACCACGTATAGGATTATAAGCATTCCCACGATCTGCGTTATTTTCTTCAGATATAACATCTGTGCCATATAATGAATCATAAAGACTTCCCCATCTTGCATTAGCAGCATTAAGTGAAAATCTTGCATTTGTGATAGGAACGACTAATTGTGGGCCTGCAATCTTAGAGATTTCTTTATCTATATTAGTGGTCTGAATTTTGAAGGATGGAATATCTTCTTCTATGTATCCAATTTCTATTAGAAATTTTTTATATTCATTTATATNTAATTGTTTTATTTTATTTTGTTTATGCCAGTTATCAATTTTAATTTGTATATCTTGTCTTTTATTTAAAAGTTTTTTATTTAAAGGAGTAAATTTTTCAATAATAGTACTTAAAGATTGCCAAAAATTTTCAGGATTGATATTTAGCCCTTTTAGCATTTCTTTTTTGACAAATTCATCTAATGTTTTTGACACNAGTATATTGTTATATTTAATTCTCTTTGGCATGCTTATTTAAAATATTTTTTTTATTAAATGTATAATATTGAATGAGGTATCATACTACAAATATAATTTGTATTCTTTATATTTTTAAACATATATTATTAATGAAGTGGTATTANGATTTNAAATGGATCAAATAGAAATTAAGAATGGATTAATAGTTGATGGAATTGGGGGNAGTCCATATGTTGGGAATATATATTTGAAAGACGGGAAAATTGTAGCAATAACTCATGGTGAGAGTTTAAATGCAGATATTTCTATTGATGCTTCCGGTAAAATAGTTACTCCAGGATTTATAGATATACATACACATAGTGATCTTTCATTTTTACTTGATTCTACAGCTCAAAGCAAAATAAGACAGGGCGTTACAATGGAATTAATAGGTAATTGNGGGATGAGTCCTTGCGCTCCTTTAACNGGAGAATCAAAAGAATTANTAATGCAACGATTATCTATTTATGAAAATAATNATGGATTAGCAGATAAAATTAACTGGACAGATTATGCCGGATATATTGANGCNTCAAGAAAATCAGGAGCTACTTTAAATGTTGCTTTTCAAATAGGNCATGGTACTTTACGATCAGCAGTTATTGGACAGGAAGACAGACCTCCAACANCAGATGAGTTAAANGAAATGAAAAGGCTTACGGGTGAAGCGCTTGATGCTGGTGCGCTTGGTTTTTCAACTGGTTTATTTTATGCACCAGGATATTATGCAAGAGCAGATGAAGTTATTGCTATCGCTGAAGAAGTGGGTAAAAGAAATAAACTTTATTCAACACATCAAAGAGATGAGGGTACAATTTCTGTAGGGTTGTTTACATCTTTGAATGAAGCTATTGAAACTGGGAGAAGGGCAGAATGTAAGGTACAGATATCTCATGTTAAATGTGATTTTCAAAAAGTTTGGGGTAAAGCAGACAAAGTTCTTGAACTTATCGAAAATGCCGTTGATGAAGGTTTGGATGTTGCTGGTGATCAATATCCTTATCCTAGGTCGAGTACCGGACTTACTGGAGCTTTATTTCCAAGATGGTCATTATCTGGCGGAAGAGAGGAAACTCTTAAGATTATGGCAAATGAAGATTCTCGACCCGGGTTAATTGATGGAATTAATGAAATTATAGATCAAGGAATTGGTCCAGAAGCAGTTTTAATAGCAAGATATGTTCCAGATGAATCTTTAGAAGGTAAAAATTTGGCAGAAATTTCAGATTTGATGAGAATGCCGCCCGCTGAAACAGTTTTAAGTATGTATGAGAAAGGTGAGGCGATGGTTATAGAATATAGTATGGATGAAGATGATGTTGATGAATTTGCAAAACATCCTTTGATTGCTGTTGCCTCAGATGGATCTTCAGTTTCAACAGAGGGAATCTTGTCAGTTGGTAAACCCCACCCAAGAAGTTATGGAACAAATCCAAGATTTTTACAAAAATTTGTAAATGAAAAGAAACTTGTATCAATACAGGAAGCTGTAAGAAAAATGACTTCTATGCCGGCTCAAAGACTTGGGCTTACGAACCGAGGACGTCTTACACCAGGTTATGCCGCTGATGTAGTTA
>NZOP01000014.1 GCA_002693165.1 Nitrososphaerota archaeon | reverse complement strand
ATTATTTGAATTTTGGGTTTTTGCTAGATTAATATCAAATATTAATTGTGTGTTAGGAGATTTTGATAAGAAAAAATATCTACAAGCATCTTTGCCTACTTCTCTGACTATCTCTTGTAATGTAATGTAATCACCTGATCTCTTTGATATTTTTACAGTTTCTGATCCTTTTTTTATAGTAACCATTTGTGAAATTTTTATTATTAAATTTTCTGGCTTGACACCTAATGCTTCCATTGCATATTCAGTTCTTCTTATATGGCCTTGATGATCAGCCCCCCAAATATTAATTACTTTGTCAAAATTTCTTAAAAAGAATTTATTATAATGATTTGCAATGTCAGAATAAAAATAAGTATGACTACCATCTTGTTTTATTAAAACATTATCCCTGTCATCTCCAAATTGCTTTGATAAGAACCATGTAGCTCCATCCTTTTTATCTATTAAATTACGTTTTGCAAGTTTCTCAGACACATCGTTGATTATTCCATTGTCAAATAAGTCAGTTTCTTTAAACCATGCATCAAATTTCACTCCTAATTCATTGAGGTCATTTTCAATGTTTTGAAGCATTATATTTATACCAATATTAGTTATATCTAAGTTTAAATTTTTATTATTTTTTATTTCAAATTCTTTGTTAATTGATTTTGCAAGTGATTTTATATATGTCCCTTTGTATGAGTCAGTAGTGTTTGTATTTTTAACTTCTTTTCCATTAGCTTTTAATATTTCATTTAAAATACTTTGTCCAAATTCTGATATTTGATTACCTGCATTATTAATATAATATTCAGTTTTGATATTGTATCCGTAGTATTCTAATATTTTAGCTAATGCACTTCCGTAAACAGCACCCCTAATATGGCCTACATGTAAAGGGCCTGTAGGGTTTGCACTTACAAATTCTATTTGAATTTTAGTTGATTTTTGTTCGAAATAATTATCTAAAAAATTGTTTTCGAAAACAATTTTTTTTACTGTATCAGAAATTGATTTTTTTGATACAGTAAAATTTACATACCCAGGTTTAATAGGTTTGATTTCTGAAATAAATTCTGGTTTTGATTTGTCGAGTTCTAAGCTTAAATTATTAGCAATATCCATGGGATTTTTTTTAATAATTTTTGCTAATCTCAATGGCACGCTTGTCCCAAAATCAGAATCTATCCCCACTGGTGATTTTTGGATTATCATTCCGCTTTTTCGTATTTCATTTAAATCATTATTTTTATACTTTGATTTCAAATACTTTAGAATGAAATTTTCTGTTTTTTTTAAATACATATTATTTAGTTAATAAAATTTATTATTTTGTTTTCAAATTCTTTCTTTTTTCTAACACTTCCTATTATTGATGCTTTTTTATGTCCGGATTTATTTAATTTTTCAATGATCTCTTTAGCAAATTTGGGGGGAGTTGATAATAAAAGACCTCCTGATGTTTGTGGATCGCAGATTATTGATTTGATCTTTGAATCAATTGTTTTTAAATCAATTAATTTTTTATCAAGATATTTAATATTTTCTATACTCCCGGTTGAAAGATTGTTTATATCTACAATTGAATCTAAGCCTTCAAATATAGGGATATCATTTATGTTCAATTCACAATGCTTATTACTTTGTGAAATCATGTTATAAAGATGTCCAAGAAGGCCGAACCCGGTTATATCTACACATGCATTAACTGGGAAATTTTTTATTATTTCAGAAGCTTTTTTATTTAACATAGTCATTGAATTTATTGATTCATTTAGTGCACTGCCGATATTACTAGAATCTTTTTTTGTTAATTGAGTAATTATTCCTGTGCCTAAAGCTTTTGTAAGAATTAATAAATCTCCTGATTTGGTAGTGTTATTTTTTATAATTTCATTACAATTTATTTTTCCTATAACTGCTAATCCATATTTTGGTTCATTGTCATAGATTGTATGTCCACCTATAATACTTAATCCTGCCTCATCACATTTTTCTTTTGCACCTAACAAAATATTATTAATCACTTCAATTGGAAATATTTTTGGAAAAGCTGCTATATTTAATCCTATTATTGGATCTCCTCCCATAGCATAAATATCACTCATTGAATTGGCAGCGCTTATTTGTCCATAAGTATAAGGATCATCAACATTAGGAGGAAAAAAGTCTACTGTTAATGCAATACAGGTATCATTGGTTATTTTATAAATAGCAGCATCGTCCCTTGTAGATGCATCTACAAGTATATTTGGGTTTTTATTTTCCAAATTGAATAAGCTTAAGATTTGACCTAAATCTTCTAAAGAAAATTTAGACCCTCAGCCACCAGATTCTGTATATTGTGTTAATTTAAATTCTTTATAATTACTCATATGAATTAAAGATATAATTTAATTAATTTTAGGCTACAATAAGTTTTAATGACAATAAACTGCTAGGTATGTTTTGTTTAATATTTTATTAATAATTTTCTTGTATTTTGTAACAAATAAATTATTGAGTTAAAAATTTTATGAAAAGATTATTAGATTTAATTTTCGTATTTATTGGAGTTATTTTATTTTCTCCAATATTAATTACTATAGTATTAATTACTATGATTTTTATCATTATTGAAGATGGATTTCCTGTTTTATATTCACAAAAAAGATTAGGTTTCAATCAAAATGAATTTGATTTATTTAAATTTAGATCTATGATAAAAAATGCTGAAAAAGAGACAGGGCCTGTTTGGGCAGATAAAGGGAAAGATTTTCGTTTGACAAAAACAGGAAAATTTATAAGGAAATATGCTATTGATGAAATTCCTCAGCTAATCAATATTTTCAAAGGGGATATTAGCTTTGTTGGGCCTCGTCCAGAAAGACCTGAATTATTTCAAGAATTTGCTAAAATTTTTCCTGATTTTAAAAAAAGATTGTTGGTTCCGCAAGGATTGACTGGAATAGCACAATTACTTGGCAAATATGATACTTCTCCAAAAAATAAAATCAGATATGATTTGATTTATATTAAAAACCAATCTTTATTAATGGATATTAAAATTATAATTTTATCTGTTTTGGTGAGCCTGATTGGAAACTGGCAATCTGATTCAAGAACTTGGGTCAGAAAATTTTTTTAAATTTGGAAAACAAAAAATTATAATGAAATCTATTTTAATACAGACAGATTTTGACAACACAATAACTGAGGGCAATGTTAGTGAATTAATTCATGATGAATTTGGTCCTAAAAATTGGCCAGAAATATACGAAAAATATAAAAAAGGTTTGATAACAGTTGAAGAAAGTAATATTTATTCTTTTAGGTATTTGAATACAAAAAAAATAGACTTAGATAATTTTGTGAAAAAAAATGTTAAATTTAGAGATGGGTTTCTAGAGTTCTACAAGTGTGTTATGAACAATAATTTAGATTTTAAAATTGTTAGTAGCGGTGTTGATTTTTATATTTATGCTGCTTTATCCGTTTTAGGGATTGATCCAAACACAGTTGAAATTCTTTCAGGTAAATCAGTTTTTAATTCGAAAGGTATCAAAATATTTTATTTTGATACCCAAAATAATAAAATAAATTCAAAATTTAAAGATACTCATACACAATATCATTGTAAAATTTATTCTAAAATAATTTATTTTGGAGATAGTCATACTGATTTATATTCATCTAAAATATGCGATGTTGTTTTTGCTACAGATAAATTACAAAATTATTATAAAAATAATAAATTACCACATTTTTCATTTGATAATTATTATGATGTGATTCAAATATTTAAGGATAAAAAATTAGCTGAGACCACCATCCCATAAATTTGATTCTGGATTTAATAAATCCGGATCAGAAGTTTTATAATTCATTTTGTTTATACCATTCAATTGTTTTTGTTAATCCATTTAATAAGTTTATTTTAGGGTTAAAAGCAATCAATTTTGATGCTTTTTCATTAGATATATGTCTTGATTTGATTGTTTGGGGTTTGCTTAAATCATATTTGACTTTGGGATAATAATCTTCGATTTTGAATAAAGTATTTAGAACATCATTAATAGAGAAATTTTTGTTCGCACTTAAATTTAGCTCTGTGTATTTGAAATTAGTATTAAAAGAATTAATGACCCCATCTATAAAATCATCAATATAAATAAAATCACGTTGATCTTTTCCGTCCCCCCAAATTTCAAAAGGTTTTTCTTTGTTAACAACTCTTCTGATAAGTGAAGGGATGACATGTGATTCCTCAGGATCAAAATTATCATATGGCCCATAAATATTGGACGGTCTAATTATAACAGTCTTGAATCCGTCTTTTATATTTTCAGAATATGTTTTACTAAGTAATTCTGAATATCTTTTCATCCATCCTACTGGAAAATATATATTGGGAGGATTGCCTGTCATAGATTGTGTTTCTACCATAGAAATGTTTTCTTTCTCAGGATATACTACTGAACTACTTATGAATAATAATTTTTCAACGTTATGTTTATAACATTGATCAAAGATATATGAATTCATAACAATATTTTGAGTTACTAAATCCATAGGTGAATTTACCATCACTGAAGCACCTCGTGTATATGCTGCACTTATAAATACATAATCTATATTATTTATTAAATTTTTATAAACATTTGGATTAGTTAAATCTGCTTTGATCCACTCAATATCAGGATTTATAATTCTAGGTTTATTATTTAAATAAGTCCCTTTAAGATTTGATGAGAATTCAGTAAGTGCGTTAATTAAATTAGATCCTATAAACCCACTACCTCCGAGAACTAATATATTTTTATTTTTTAATATATTTTGCATTTTTGTCTCGATCAGATAATATAGGTTTGTTAGTAGGCCATTGAATATTTAATTTTGGATCATTCCAGTTAATTGTAAATTGTGATTTCCTGTCATATAAGGTTGATTGTTTATAATGAAAAATTGCTTTTTCTGATGTTACTAAATGTCCGTTCCCAAATTTCGGTGGTATTAGTATTTGGCATGGTTGGTTGGCATCCATATTAAATGAAATCCATTTTTTATATTCATTTGAATTTTTATCCCAATTTATGATTACCAGATAAAATGTTCCATATAAACATGAAACTAATTTCCAAGTTTTATTATCTCCGTGAATTCCCCTTAGTACATTTTTAGTTGATGTAGATATATCATCCTGTATAAATTTAATTTTTATACCATCTGCTTTATAAATTTTTTCATTATATGTTTCAATATAAGATCCCCTTACATCATTAAATATTGTTGGTGGGGTGATTTTTATTACATTATTTAATTCTGTATTTTCTATGTTTAATTTAGCCATTGTTAAAGTAATTTTGTTTTTTAAGGTGATCTGATTTGTTATTTTTGTACCATTCAATAGTTTCTTCTAGCCCGTTTTTTAAATCTGTTTTTGTATTGAAATCAAATTCTTGTTTTGCTTTAGTGATATCCATAATTCTTTTTTGTGCCCCTGAGGGTTTAGTTAAATCAAATTCATAATTAAAATCAAGAATTTGATTTAAAGTTTCTACAAGTTTTTTTATTGAAACTCCCTTCCCACTTCCTAAATTATAATAATGTGAATTTTGCCCTTTGATTAGTGCCAGTATTGTTCCATATGCTACATCTTTACTATGTATGAAGTCTCTTATTGCAGATCCATCTCCCCATACTTTCAAAGGATTGTCCCCATTTAATATTTTATTTATTAATGAAGGGATAACCATTGCATTATTTGGATCAAAATTATCTCCTGGTCCATATACATTTGCAGGTCTAACGATAACAAATGAATTGGTATTATATTGTTTGTAATATGCTTTAATTTGTAATTCGCCCATTCTTTTCACCCAGCCAGGATATGAATCCATAGGAGGAGTTGTTTCAAATTCATTTTTTTCTTTTAAAATTTCATTAACACTATAAGCTCCAATTGAACTTGTGAAAACAATTTTTTTTACTTTGTTTATTCTGCATGCTTCAAGGAAATTGGTATTCATCATTAACATTGGGACAAAGAAACTTGCTGGTTTGTTTTTTGTTACATCAACTGACCCTTTAATCCCCGCTGTATGTATCGCAAAATCAAAACCTTTTGTAATTTTTTTACAGAAATTATAGTTTGTTAAATCTCCATATATATAATTGCAATTTTTGTTTAATTCTAAATTATCTAATGAAACGGAAGTTACTTTGCAATTGATTTTGGTAAGCAAGTCAATTATTTGTCGTCCAATTAATCCTGTTCCTCCTGTTACGATAATTTTTTTATTTGAAAGTGATTTAATTAAATTTGTATTATTTGAATTATTCATATTTTTTTGTTATGAATTAGATATTTAAGTATTAATCCTTGTCCAGATAATTGAACAAATTTATCTTTGTCGATTAGATCAAATAATTTGCTTTGAGACAGTTTAACAACTTTGATATTTTTTTCCTTTGGTTCAGATTTTTTTATTGCTTCTTTTGCTACAAAAAGATGTTGTACAGAATTAGTTCTGTTAATCATTAATCTTCCTATTCCCAAATAATTAAAATTATTTGACTTGTATCCTGTTTCTTCAAACAATTCTCTTTTAGCAGTATCTATTGGATTTTCATCTTTTTCAATAAAACCTGCAGGTAGCTCAAGGCTATAATTATTAAGTGTTTCCCGATATTGTTTTATTATTATAAATTCTTTATCTGTTGTGATAGGAAGTATTACTGAACTATCAGGTATTTGTATTGTAAAATAATTTTTTTTAGTTTCTATATAATGGTTATCTATAATTTGAAACCATTTGTTTTTATATACTGTTTTTTTTGATATTTTCATATTTAATAATAGAATTATTTTGTAGTTATAATACTTCCTTGATTTTCAAATTTGAAAGATACTTCAATACAGTTATTTAGTTTTTGTTTTAACTTTTCTTTTTTTTCTTCAGGTATAATAAACATTATAAACCCAGCTCCACCAGCTCCTAATATTTTCCCTCCATATGCACCATTTTTTATACCAATATCATATATTTCATCAATTTCAGAGTTAGTTATTTTGCTACCTAGTGATTTTTTTATTTTCCAAGATTCGTGAATTAATTTACCAAATTCCATAAAATCATTTTTAGTTAGTAGATTTATTCCTATATCAACATAACTTTCTAATTCTTTTAATAATTCATATTTAGAATCAATGTTAATTAGCATATCTGATACTACATCAGATGAGTTTCTTCCTATTCGTGTTCCTGAATAATAAAGGGAAATATTTGAATTTAGTAAGTTTATTGTTTTATGATCAATGTTAATATTATTTACAATAATGTTTCCATTTGTATTAAATACAATTTTATTAAAACCTCCATAAGAAGCAGCTATCTGATCTTGAGAACCCACAGTTTCATTAAGGACTTTTTGTTCTAATTCAATTGCTTTTAGTGCCAAATGATGTTTATCAAGTGGTTTATTATTTAAATTTGATAAAGCATTAATTAAACCTACACTAAAAGAGGAACTTGTACCTATACCTGTTCTTGCTGGTAAATCACCACTATGGTAAATTTCTATACCTTGATTATTGTCAAAGTTTAAGTATTTTAATCCTTCTCTGACTACAGGATGCAATATATCATTAAAAGATTGAACATTTTCTATATGAGACCATACGATTTTATGCCTTGTATCNAATAAATTTGTTGAAAATTTAGTACTTATATAGCAAAATTTATCTATAGTTGATGAAAATACAGAACCGCCATGATTTAAGTACCAATCAGGGTAATCCGTACCTCCACCAAAAAAAGATATTCTATAAGGAGTTCTAGATGTTATCATTTGNNAATTTTTTAATTCGATTTCTNTGATAATTAAGNAAGTCANGTANTGTGGTTTCCCAATTTATTTTTGGTTGCCAATTTGTCAGATTGAAAAATTTATTTGTATCTGGGATTTGCAAAGTAACATCTGAAGGTCTAAGTAACTCTTTATCTACTATGTATTTAATTTCTTTATCAGAGTATTCAATAAGTTTGTTTAGTATTTCTTCAACACTAAGTGTTTTACTTCCCCCTATGTTATAAACTTCTCCGGGTATTGATTTTTCCATCATAATCCAGTAAGCCTCCACAGCATCTCTTACATCCATAATTGTTCTTATACTTTTCAAGTTTCCAACTTTGATGGGGTTTGACATAATTCCACTTTCAATCATGGCTATTTGTTTAGCAAACCAACTTTCTGCAAATACATCCCCTCTTCTAGGTCCAGTGTGTGTGAACATTCTGGTTCTTACTATATGCATATTGTATGAAAGAAAATATTGATATCCCAGCATATCTTCTGCAACTTTAGAAACTGCATATGGACTTGCAGGTCTAAATGGGTTAGTTTCCTTTATTGGAATTTCTTCTTTTTCAACTTGGCCGTAAACTTCAGAAGAACTACAAATATGAATTTTTGGATTTATTTTACTTATTCGTACAGATTCCAATAAATTTGACGTTCCAATTGCATTTATATTTAAAGTTTCTGCAGGAGATTTGAAACTGAACTGTACATAAGATTGTGCAGCAAGATGAAATATATAATCTGGTTTAATTTTATTCATTATATGAATTAGGGAACTTAAATCATTCAAGTCAGCAAGTTCAATATTTATTTTATGTTTTATTTTTTCAATGTTGTCCATAGGGCTTCTCCATCTTGCTATTCCATGTAATTCAACATTTTGATGGTTATTTAGAATGTAATCAGCAAGATGGCTGCCAACATTTCCTGTAATGCCTGTAATTAAAACTTTCATTTCTTTACTGTACTATGTTAATAAGTTAAGTGGATAGGTTTATTTTTCATTATAATAATCTCCGTGTTCAATAATTAATGAAGATTTAGAATCTTTCCTTTGATATGCATGCTTAAAAGCAGGTAAAATTTCCTGAGGTTCATTTAACATGATTACATCTATTTCTGTGCATATTTTCTTGAAAATCTCTGTATAGTCTTGAGTATGTTGCACTCCTCCATTTAGGGGATGTTTTGATCCGATTGAAGTTCTTATAATTACTCTGGGTTTCATTTTGTTATTAGACATATATCTTATTTTATCTAAATGATTAATTAATTGGTTACATGCTAATATTAAAAAATCAAATCTGGGATAACAATTAATTGGGACATATCCTTCTAATGCTAATCCCATTGATAATCCCATTTGCAAATCTTCAAAAACTGGCATTTCAATTTTTTTTTCATCTTTTATCGTTTTCAGAGTATTGAAGATTGAATTACCGCTATATTTTACTGATTGCCCTATAAACAATGTATTATTTTTATTTGAGAGCCATTCCATTGATTTGATCAAACTATCTAGGTAATTCATTAAAACAACACCCAATTCCCTGTCCCATGATGAGGGAAACCTCTTTCATATTTATAGTAAATAATATCTTCACTAATATTTTTTGATTTTATTCCCCAAGCTTCGTTTGTGGGAGTATTTGTGCTTAATCCATTATCTTCTACAACAAATTGTATAGGAAGCTTGAAATTTTTAGAATATTTGTAAGCTTCATGGAAAATTCCTGTTTCATATGTCATGTCGCCAATAAAACACCATACTTTGTTATTTTGCTTTTTTAATTTTATTGCTTGCGCAACTCCAATAGCTATTGGAATAATACCTCCTACTATTGAAGATGAATAAAAATTAGGGTTAGTAGAATTAGTGCTCATACTTTTCCCTTCAACAATTTCATTAAATAAATAATTTTCATCCATTCCGTGTAATAGTGCGTGGTAGTGATTTCTCCAACTGGAAAAAACCCAGTCTTGTTCTGAAATATATTGAAAAATAGAAATTAATTCATTTTCATTGCCGCTTGAAAGATGAACAGGTGCATTAATATCACCATTTTCATAGACTTTTTGTATTTTTTTTTCAAATGAAATCAGATCCTCAGATGTTAAACTGACTTTTCTGACTTTCTTTATATTTTTTGGAATTTTTATGTTCATCATGCCTATTTATAATTAATAATTTCAACTAAATAAATTAACAGATGCTCAATTGTTATAAGAGATTCTTGTATATATTGTGTGTTATTTGATGGAATATTTATTGTGATATCTGAGTAATTATTTAGGTCTTTATTTTGCCCTGTCAGAGAAATTTTCATCATTTTTTTTGTATTTGCAGATTTTAAAGCTTTAACAATATTAGCTGATTTACCACTAGTAGAAATTGCAATTAGAACATCGCCATCATTCCCTAGGGCTTCTATTTGTTGAGAGAATATACTCTCAAAATTAAAATCATTTCCATGTGCAGTAATAAATGCAGAGTCTGCTGCTAAAGAAATTGCAGGTAATGGAGGCCTATTAATAGATTTACTAAATCTATTCGTAAATTCAGTTGCTAAATGAATTGAATCTGCTGCACTACCACCATTACCACAGATTAAAATTTTCTTGGATTGTTTTAATTGTTTAGCTATTAAATTGGCTGCCTCTACAATGCTACTTTTGCAGTCTTTAAGAGTTTCAGCTTTAACAATACTTGTTTCTTTGAAGTATTTTTCTATTGTTAGGTTTAAATTATTATTTTTCAAAATATTTTTCTAGTTTATTTTTCATTTTATCAAATTTATTAAAAGTTAATTTGTAAGATTCAGGATTACCTATATCATAAAATTCAGAATTATATACTTGGCCTTTGACCTGTAAATTTTTTATAAACCATGGAGCCATGTCATTTTCAAATGAAATTTTCCTATCAGATGATTTGTGATTTTTTATGTAATTATGTAATGATGATTTTTTAATTATTCTTAGACCAGCATCTATCATTGAAGATTTTGCATTATGATCTAAATTGTAATGATTTGTAATAGTATTGTTTTCTTTGTATTCTATCCCGCCATATTTTGTATTTCTTTTGTTTAGTTTATAAAGGGAATATGTCAAGTCATTATTTTGATCCATATGAAAGTNAAATAATTCCTTTATTGAGATGTCGAAAATTGTATCACCATTTAATATTATGAAATTTTCATTTTGTATTTTATTTAATCCGTTCAATATAGCTCCTCCTGTTCCCAAAGGAGTGTTTTCTACAGAAAAATTTATATTTATATTTTCAAAATTGTAACTTTCTATAGTTTTATTGATTATCAATTGATTTATTGCTGTACAAAAAATGATTTTTGTTATTCCGTTTTGAATTAAATGCAAAACTGTCCAATATATAAAAGGTTGGTTNCAAATGTTTATTAAACATTTNGGTTTTTTGTTTTCTATTGATTTAATTCGAGTACCAAGTCCTCCGATTAATATCATAGCTTCCATTCAAATTCACCTTTTTAAATCATAATTTGAAAATTTTGGCNTTTGATTTTTTGATATTTCTTAAAGCATTTCTTGTGTCAAATATATACTTCAAATTATTTGTTATATATTCCCAATTATAAATAGAATGATCAGTAGAAATGATAGCTAAGTCAGTGTTTTTTAATAATTCACTATCAATGTTTTGTGATTTGTATGTTTGCCCTTCGATTTCTATAGATTTCACCATNGGATCATTGTATTGAAATTTAATATTTTCTTTATTGAGCAGTGTCATAATGTCTATAGATGGAGATTCTCTTATATCTGATACATTTGGTTTGTATGCTAGGCCTAAAATAAGTATTTTGGGGTTAGTTATAATAAGATTTTTAAATATGTTCTTTATTCTGGAGACTACAAAATTAGGCATTGAAAAATTTATTTCTTCTGATAATTTAATAAATTTAGATTCGGAATTTAATGTTTCTAATTTCCAATCTAAATATCTTGGATCTACAGGTATGCAATGCCCGCCTAATCCTGGTCCAGGATAAAATGGCATAAAGCCAAAAGGTTTAGTTTTAGCCGCTTCAACTATTTCCCAAATATCTATATTTAATTTTTGAGAAATTATAGCCATTTCATTTACTAATCCTATGTTGGTAGCTCTGAATGTGTTTTCTAATAATTTTGTCATTTCTGCAGCTCTGGCTGAAGATACTTGCACAACTTGATTACATAAAGTTCCATATAAAGCAGTACCAATTTCTGTGCAATTTTTAGTAATTCCACCTATTATTTTAGGCGTATTTTTTAAGTTCCAATATTTTTGTCCAGGATCTACTCTTTCTGGTGAGAAAACTAAGTTAAAATCATTTCCTACAGTTAAATTTGGATTTTGTTTAATAATTGTTGGTAAAATTAATTCTTCAGTTGCTCCAGGATAAACTGTACTTTCAACTGAAATTAATTTGTTTTTCAGGGAATGTTTTGCTAATTGTTCAGTTGCATTAATAATATATGAAATATCAGGATCTTTAGTTTTGTTTAATGGAGTTGGAACGCATATGATAATTGCATCAGAATTTTCAATTGAATCATATTTGTTTGCAAAATTAACATTTTCAATTGTGTTAATTGCATCTAAGAGTTCTTTATTGCTTATATCGGATATATAAGATNTGTTTTGTTTTAACTTTTCAACTTTTTCATTATCTATATCAATTCCTGTGACTGAAAATCCTTCTTTTCCTAATGCTAGAAGTAAAGGTAATCCTACATATCCTAANCCAATAATACTAATATGAGCATTTTTGGTNATGAGTTTTTGATAAAGTTCCAAGTTATTATTTTTCATTTATATTTAAATATGTTTCGTTAATGATTTTATTTAAATTATATATATAAAATGTAAACATAGATTTTATATCTTGATTTATATAGGTTTATTATAATGATTATATATATTAATTAAACTCTTTCTTATATGTAGTTTTATCAATTGTATAGTTAATATAATCAATACAGATATTTCTTTGGTTGGAATAATATGGACTTAAAAAATATAGTAAGCAAATCTTATGAATTAAGAAAAAAAATTATTGATATTATTTATAAATCCGGGAAAGGGCATTTTGGTGGAGCATTATCGTGTATAGATTTGATTTTGGCGCTTTATTATGGTGGCTTTATATTTTTTAATAAAATTGCTAATAAAAATTCAAATTTTATTTTAAGTAAGGGCCATGCTGCGATTGCCTTGTATGTTGTATTAAATGACCTGGGACTTATCGAAGACAATGTTCTGTCTAATATGAACCAAGGAAGTATAATTGGAGAACATCCTGACCATCAAGTACCAGGAATAGATGTAATAGCTGGATCNTTAGGGCATGGTTTGGGAATAGGTATTGGTAGAAGTGTTGCTAACAAACTAGATAATTCTAGTCTTATTAATTATGTTTTAATGGGTGATGGTGAATGTTCTGAAGGATCAGTGTGGGAAGCAGTGAATTTTGCTGGAAAAATNAAATTAAATAATATTATTACTATTATCGATAATAATGGATTAGGAATATTAGAACAAAAGTCGAAATTAAAACCTGAAACTAATAAAAAGGTATGGGAAGGATTTGGTTGGCATGTGACTGATTTAGATGGGCATGATATTTTCTCAATAATTGAATCTTTAAACTTTTTGACAACTTCTAATATAGATAAACCAAAAGTTATTATTGCAAATACTTTAAAAGGTAAAGGAATATCTTTTATGGAGGATAAATTAGAGTGGCATCATGGGAGTTTAAGCGAGGAATTATATAATCAAGCTATAAAAGATTTGGAAATTTATGCAAATTGAAAAAGATATAAGAGATTCTTTTTTTAGCGGAATCTATGAAGTTATGAAAAAAGATAAAAATGCAGTGATTTTGACCGCTGACCATGGAGCTTTTTATTTGACTAAAATTTCAAATGATTTTTCTGATCGCTATATTAATGTGGGAATTTCAGAACAAAATATGGTAAATGTTGCTTCTGGATTAGCTTTGAATGGGAAGTCTGTTTATATATATTCTATAAATAATTTTATGATTCTTCGTGCTTTGGAGCAAATTAATATTAATTTATGTGCTATGAATTTGAATGTTAATATTGTGGGGACAGGGGCAGGATTTACTTATAGTACAGATGGATTCACCCACCATGGTTTACAAGATATGGCAATTTCCATGCGATTACCTAATATGCAAATATATAATTCTACAGATAGAATTAATACTTATTATATGGCTACACAACTTAGTATAAAACCTGGCCCAAAGTATTTTAGGATTGAAAAAGGAACTTTTGATGATATTTATACTGATGAGTCTAAATTAACTGATGGATTTGGTGTATTTAATTTAGACAAAAATACACAAACTGTCATAATATCAACAGGATATTTATCTCATAATTCAAAAAAAGTAGCACAAGATTTATCTTCAAAAAATAATAAAATAGGATTTATCGATATTTTTCAAATTAAACCTTTAAACTTTTCATTAATAAATAAGGGGTTAAAAAATATTAAAAATATTATTGTTATTGAAGAAAATTTTTATTCTGGATCTTTAGGTGAATTAATTTCTTCAAAGTTAAATAAAAATAATTCAAGATTCCTACATATCGCAGTTGATGAAAAAATTGACTTTTATTATGGAAACAGAGATCAAATACATAAAAGAAATAAAATTGATATTAATTCATTAAAATCAAAAGTCAGTGAATTTTTGATTATATAAATATTTTTATTTTAAGTTGAAACAAACTAAGATGAGATACATAATAAAATTTAATAATAAAATTGAAGTTGTAATTTGAATATTAATTTATCTAATAAAAAAGCCTTAGTTACTGGTGGATCTCATGGTATAGGAAAGTCTATTGCCAAATCTTTGTTAGATCATAATTGCGATGTGATATTTTTTGGAAGAACTAAAAAAAATGTTCAGCATACTATTAATGATTTAACCCAAAATGCTCATAATTTGAATGTAAAGAATATTGTTAAGGGATTTCAGTTTGATATTTTACAATCATCTACAAAAGATTTGGGAGAGAAAATTAAATCAGAATTTGGTTTAATTGACATATTAATTAATAATGTTGGTGGTGGTGGAAGATGGGGTCATGAAGATATGATCAACACTAATGATGAAGTTTGGGAGCAGGTTTATTATAAAAACTTTATTGTTTCTAAAGATTTGATCAAAATGTTTTTACCATCTATGTTAAAAAATGAATGGGGTAGGGTAATAACTATAACTTCATCTTTAGCTAAACAAGCAGGTGGTAGACCATGGTTTAATGTAGCGAAAATGTCTCAAACAGTTTTGATGAAAAATTTAGCTAAAAACAGTTTGTATTCTTCCAAGGGAGTGACTTTTAATTCTGTTGCGCCAGGTGCAATTCATATTCCTGATACTGGATGGGATGAAATGAAAAAAACTAATCCAAAAAAATACAAAGAATTTATTAAATCAAATTCTCCTATAGGAAGATTAGGTAAACCAGAAGAGGTAGCTAATGTTGTTACTTTTCTTTGTTCTCAATATGCTTCATTAGTAAATGGAGCGTCTATTGCAGTAGATGGAGGAGAAAGTTCTTCATATTAATTTAATAACCTTTGATAAGTTTCAATGACTAATAAAAAAATATTAAATTTTATTCCTAATTTTAGCTTTGGTGGAGTAGAAACTACAAATATTAACTTAAGTGAAACATTAATTAAGTTTGGCTATGAAGTTGATTTGGTTACAAATGATTATCAAAGAGTTAATAAATCTGAATATTCTAATAATGTTAAATCTTTAAAAAAATCAAAAATGTTGTATTGTTTGTTTCCACTTATAAAATATATTAATAATACAAAGCCTGACTTAATAATTTGTTCACAATTCTATGCCAATATAATTGTTTTATTAGCTTGTTTTATTTCAGGCTATAAAAACAAAATAATTTTATGTGAGAGAGTTCCGGTATTTGAAAATTTAAAAAATATATCGATAATAAAGAAAAATGTGATTAGATTTTTAATTAAAAGATTATATAAAAAAGCTGATAGAATTGTTTGCAATTCTTATGGTACAAAAAATGATTTGAATAAAATTACAGATGTTAATAATTCTGTTGTTATATACAATCCAGTGTTAGGTGATTCTATTTTAAATCAAAGTGAAATTACTGTGAAAGATTTAATATTCAATAAAAAAACGAAATATTTAATTACTGTATCAAGGATTGCTGAAGAAAGAAATATTATTGAATTAATAGATATTTTCAATTTATTATCAAATAAAAAAAATATTAAGTTATTGATTATTGGCGATGGTCCACTATTAGATGAATGTAAATCTAAAGTAAAACAATTAAATTTGGAAAACAAGATTCATTTTTTGGGATATAAAAGCAATCCTTATAAATACTTGTCTAAATCACATATATATTTAAGTACAGCTAAGTGGGAAGGTATGGGTAATAGCATTATCGAAGCTTTGTTTTTTGGATTGTATGTAATTGCTTATGATTCGCCTGGTGGCGTTTCTGAAATATTAAAAGATGGAAAATTTGGATCTTTAATTCCTTATGGAGACAAGCAAAAATTTGCATCTGATTTGATAAAAAATTTACATAATTCAAATTTGAAGAATCAGGATATTAATGAACATTTGAAATTATTTAAACCAGATAACGTTACTAAAAAATACATAGACTTAATAGAAGCGATATCTACATGAAAAAAATTATATCAATCATATCTCCTCAATGGGGTACAGCAGGTACAGATATCAATTTATTAAAAATAGCTGAGGGTTTAATTAATGAAGAATTTGATGTGAGATTGCTTATTGTTGGAGATGAATGGTTTGATAAAAAAATTAAATCTGAAATCAAAGTTGTGTATCTTATTCCCAGATATATTTTTAAATTCATGAAAAGAAAGTATATTCCATGGAAAATCACTATGATATTATCAGTGATTTTTTCAATTTTCCCATTAATATTTTATTTGAAAAAAAATAATGGTAATTATATTTTAGGACTAGTTCCTATATTAGCTTTCTTAGGATTTTTGATTTCTAATGTGAAACCAAAAATTATTTTTTCGATCCAGGGATTACCAAGATCAAATATTATTTTTAATTTAAATTTATTTTTATCAAAATTTTTACCAGATGTAGATTATGTGATCCCTACAAAATCTATGAGTGAATATTTAGATGAAATGTATAATCAATCAGAAAGTATTGAATATGAAGTTGTTCCTAATGCAGTTTTAGATAGTAATTTGATATCTAAGAGTAAAGAATCAGTTGATCATCAATGGTATAGCAATGATGAAATATTTGTTATAACAGCTGTTGGCAGATTAACTAATCAGAAAGATTTTACTAATTTGATTAATGCTTTTGCATTAACTGCTAATACATTAGATTTTATTAGATTGGTTATAATCGGGGCAGGAGAACAAAAAGAATTATTGCAATCTCTTGTACAAGATCTGGATTTATCATCCAAAGTTGAATTTTTGGGATTTCAATCAAATCCTTACAAATTTATGAGGGCAAGTGATTTGTTTGTAATGTCATCTAAATGGGAGGGACCTGGGCATGTATTGATAGAAGCATTAGGTACGGGTTGTCCTGTGATTACCACAAATTGTCCCATAGGCCCAGCTGACAGTGTACAAAATGGAGAATATGGAGCATTGGTTGAAGTGGGAAATTCTAAAGCTTTAAGTGAAGCTATTTTATATGCTTTTAAGAATCAATCAGATATGTTATTAAAAGTAAAAAGATCTGAAAATTATATGAAGAAATTTTATACTGAAAATGTAGTAAATGAATATAAAAAATTATTAACTAATAAATACAGGTAATTATTTTGGAAATTTCATTTTTAATTCCGACAAGAAACAGACCTGAAAATCTAAAGAAAAATTTATTGTATTTGAGTAAATTGAATATTCAAAACTTGCATTCAGAAATAATAGTATTNGATGATTGCTCTGAACTTAGTTATGNTTCAGTATTATTAGAATTTNANAATATTCAATATTTTAAAAATTCNANACCCNNGGGGATATCNTATGTACGNAANNAATTGGCANAANATGCNAAAGGGAAATATTTAATCTTTTTAGATGATGATGTTCTTATTNNAGAGAANACTTCTATAAATTTAATTTATGATNTGTTTGAAAANGATANTNCNTTNGGNCTTNTTTCGTTTAATATTTCNGCACATATTAATNAAAATAAAAAAAAATCTACATCTAGAAANTCTATTTGTTTTTAANCAGNTACCTTTTAAAAAGTATCAATTATTTTTTAACCCANANNTAAAAAATNAAGTTAATTATGTGTCATATTTTATAGGAGCAGCTTTTGCATGCNGGAGAGATATTTTTAATAATGAGATAATTTTTGATGAGTTATTTTATTGGGGAAATGAAGAAATTGATTTTTCTTATAATATTATTAAAAATAATTTAAAAATTTTATATCATCCTGAATGTAAAGCAGATCATTATCCNGCCCAATCAGTTATTCAGAGCGAATNTCAGAAATTCAATCCTTTTATATTGTTTATATCAAACAGAATACTTACTGCTTATAAAAGTTTACCAGGAGTATATTTTTTTTCTTATATATTTATATGGACNGCTTATTATTTTTTAATTTCATTAAAAACATTTAGAATGTTAGATTGGTTAAAAGGAATTAATTTGGGTATTTCTAAATCAAAAAAATCATCTAGAAGGCCATTGGGTAAGCTNGGCATAGAGTATTTAAAAAATAATTATGGCAGAATTTTATTTTANTAGGAAATTAAACTTATGTTACCATTTGTATCTTTGATTATACCAACCTTAAATGAGGAGAAATATTTAGATCAAACTATTTCAAGTTTATTATCAAATGATTATCCTGATAATAAACTTGAAATTTTAATTATTGATGGTTTGAGTACAGATAATACATTAGCAATTGCAAAGGANTTTGCAAGTAAATTTACTAATATNAGATTAATATCTAATCCTAANATTTATCAATCTGCCGCTTTAAATATTGGAATTAAAGAATCAAAAGGNGATTTTATCATCCGAGCAGATGCACATGCGATCTATGATAAAAATTATATTATTTCAACGATACATTTATTACAAAAAAGTGTCTATGAAAATGTTGGNCCTGTACAAATTTCAATAGGTGGTACATTGNTAGAAAATGCTATAGCAAAAGCTATGAATTCCAAAATTGGTATGGGTAATGCGCANTATAGATTAGATAAAAGAAGAGTATTTGAAGTTAAATCAGTTTGGCTAGGTGCTTGGANAAAAGAAACTTTAATTAAAATAAATGGTTTTGATGAAAATTTACCAATATCTGAAGATTTTGATTTGAATTATCGTTTGAGAAAATCGGGAGGTAAAATCGCTGCATCTAATTCTATTAAAGCTATGTATATAGTAAGAAAATCTCTAAGTGGNCTTTTTAAACAATTTTATAAGTACGGATTTTGGAAAATGAAATTTTTAATGAAATACCCTAAGGAATTTCAACCCAGATGGATNGCTCCCCCTGTTTTTGTATTATTATTATTATCATCTATTCTTTTATCGCAATTAATCTTTTGGGTTATTTTTATTCCAATATTTTATTTATTTCTATTGTTTTTGACCACTCTTTACTTTATGGCTATAGCAAATTCAATAAAAGATTTTTTGTCTTCTGGAATTCTTTTTTTAATATTTCCTGTGATACATATTGCTTGGGGAATAGGGTTTTTAATTGGCTTCTTTTATTGGAATTGTAAAAAAATATATCAAAATATCTAAATTAAACGACTTAGTTATATTTTTATTATAGTGATTCGGTTGAATGATTATTGTTTATAAATTANAATAAGCAAAATTTAAAGAGGATTTTAATAATAAATCTTTACTTAATTTGGAGGAAGCATGTCTACTAAAACATCAAAATCTGGTATTAGTACAACAATAAAAGATAANNTATTACTAGAAGTTAAAGATTTAACTACTCATTTTTTTACTCAAGATGGAGTAGTTAAAGCAGTAGATGGAATTTCTTATAATGTTCATGAAGGTGAAGTTCTTGGTATAGTTGGAGAAAGTGGATGTGGAAAAAGTGTNAGTGCTATGTCAGTGATGAAATTAATTCCTAACCCACCNGGTAGAATAGTTAATGGTTCAGTTGTTTTTGAAGGTGAAGATTTAGTGTCTATGCCAGAACCTGGAATGCGTCAAATCAGAGGTAATAGAATTGCAATGGTTTTCCAGGAACCAATGACCTCATTAAATCCGGTTTTAACTATTGGAAGACAATTAACCGAAACACTTGAGTTACATCAAGGCTTANCAGGACAAGCAGCGTTGGATAGAGCTGCCGAATTATTAGATCGAGTAGGTATCCCTGAGCCTAGTCAAAGATTAAAAGATTATCCCCATCAGTTTAGTGGCGGCATGAGACAAAGAGTTATGATTGCTATAGCTCTTAGTTGTGATCCGAAATTAATAATTGCAGATGAACCAACAACTGCTTTGGATGTTACGATTCAAGCTCAAATATTAGAATTAATGCAAGATTTGGCAAAAGAATTTGGAACTGCGCTTATTATTATCACTCATAATTTAGGCGTTGTAGCAAGATATGCAGATAGAGTTATTGTGATGTATGCAGGTAAAATTATTGAAGAAGGAAGTGCAGAGGAAATTTTTCATAATCCTATGCATGCGTATACCAGAGGTTTATTGGCTTCTGTTCCAAGACTTGATGCAACTGAACATACAAAATTACAGACAATTGAGGGATTACCTCCAGATTTAGTAGCCCCTCCNCCCGGATGTGGTTTTCAGCCAAGATGTACAACNACTCCTTGCAAATGTTCTGAAGGCCCACCACCAATANTTGAAGCAAAGAAGGGGCATTTTATAGTTGATTGTAAATGCTGCAGAAAATAAATAAATAAATTAATTAAATTTCTATAAGAGGTTTTTTATGACAACATCTACNAAATCACAAAGTAAGAANAAAAGCAAAGATATTCTTGTTAATGTAGAAAATNTNAAAATGTACTTTCCTGTTACATCAGGAGTTATTCTGCAAAAAACNATTGGCCAAGTTAAAGCTGTAGATAATGTTACTTTTTTTATTAGAAAAGGAGAAACATTAGGTTTAGTTGGAGAGAGTGGTTGTGGAAAAACAACAACTGGCAGGGCAGTATTGCAACTATATGAACCAACAGAAGGTAAAGTACAATTTGATGGCACAGAACTTACAGAATTGAATGGTTCAGATATGAGAAGTATGAGAAAAGAAGTACAGATCATCTTTCAAGATCCATATGGTTCTTTGAACCCTAGGATGTCAGCAGGAGATATTATTGGCGAACCTTTAAAAGTACATAAATTAGTTAGCGGTAAACAAGAGTATAGGGATAAAGTTGCTGAACTATTGTCTGTTGTTGGATTAAGTCCTTATATGGCAGATAGATATCCACATGAATTTAGTGGAGGACAAAGGCAAAGAATTGGAATTGCTAGAGCCTTAGCGGTAAATCCAAGTTTTATTGTTTGTGATGAACCAGTTTCAGCTTTAGATGTTTCTATCCAGGCACAGGTTGTGAATTTATTGGAAGATTTGCAAGATCAGTTTGGGTTGACATACTTATTTATTGCTCACGACCTTTCAGTAGTTAAACATATTAGTGATAGGATTGCTGTAATGTATCTTGGGCATATAGTGGAGATTGCTCCTGCGAACGAACTCTATTTTAACCCTATCCATGCTTATACGCGAGCATTGTTGTCTGCGATACCGATTCCTGATCCAACAATAGAAAAAACAAGAGAGCGTATTATATTGGAAGGCGATGTTCCTAGCCCATTGAACCCTCCACCAGGATGTGTGTTTAAACCTAGATGTACTAAAAAAGATAAATGTAAATGTGCAGAGACTACACCAATTTTAACTGAAGTCGAACCAGAACATTGGGTTGCTAATTGTGCTTGTTGTATGGCTAAATAAATAAGAAAGTAGTATTAATCATAAAGATTGGAGCTGGGGGGATTCGAACCCCCTACCTCTTCAATGCCATTGAAGCGCTCTCCCAATTGAGCTACAGCCCCTTGTGTATATTTTAAAATATACTTTTGATTTTGAATTATACTATTATAAATAAAAAATTGTATTGTATTTATGTTAGCTGGAATTATTATTTGGACAAGTAATTTAATTAAAATGACTGAATTTTATACTAATGTGCTTAATATACAACCAACCAATATCTTAGATAATCATGTTTCATTTCATTTTGGAAAATTAAAATTTATTATTGGAACCCATGAAAAAATTAATGGTAAAGCTCAAGATAAATATAGAATGATGATCAATTTTGAAGTAGATAATATTTATAAATCATTTGATAGGCTGAAATCTTATGATGTTAAAATAATTAGATCTCCATATAAAGAACATTGGGGAGGGTTAATATGTACATTTCAAGATCATGAT
>NZOP01000013.1 GCA_002693165.1 Nitrososphaerota archaeon | reverse complement strand
GAAACTAAAGAACCTGAAACTAAAGAACCTGAAACTAAAGAACCTGAAACTAAAGAACCTGAAACTAAAGAACCTGAAACTAAAGAACCTGAACCTGTTTTAAAAGAACGTCGAAATTTTCTTAAAATAATTGCTGTTGCTGGAGGTATACTTGGTCTTACTCCTTTCATTCCTTATGGTTCATTTTTTACTGCCACTTTGGGTGGCACTGAACCCACTAGACAAAAAATTATGACTGTTGAAGGAGCTTTTGCAAATGTAAATGATATGGAACCTGATTCATCTATTGTATTTCCATATCCAAGAACTGGCGATGCAGAAAAAGATGCAGAACCATTTCGTCGATATCAATTGATTCGGTTAGCATCCGATGCTGGTGGTGATGCAAATGATGTATCTTCTTTAAGAATCTATAGTATGGTTTGTGTACATCTTTGGTGTCTCTGGGATTATATTGAAGGTCGTGAAATAGAAGTCGATGGTGAAAAACTAACTGGAAACATTGAATGTCCGTGTCACGGAAGTAACTATGATCCTCGAACTGGTCAAGCACATAAAGGTCCTGCTATGTTACAATCTAAACCAAATGATGCACTTCCAACACTTCCTGTTGAAGTTGATGAAAAAGGAGATGTATGGGTACTTCCACCTGATACTGCTTTGGATAAAAATGGTGTTGTCGGAATGGGAAGATATGTGGAGTTATGATAAATTTTGGCTACTACTACTAAAAAGAAAGGATTAATTTCACAACTTTGGGATTATGCTGTTAAACGTTTAGATAGGACTGTATTTCTTGGAATGAGATTTACTATGCCGAAGAAATATCTTAGCCCAATGGGATATAGTGGAATGCTAACTTTCTGTTTGTTTTTACTTCTTGGATTGACAGGGGCATTTTTAATGTTATTTTATGTTCCAGGTATTCAAGGAGCTTATGACAGTGTTTTGTTTATTGACGAAGAAATTCCTTATGGCTTTGCAATAAGAAATATACATTACCATGGTTCTAATGCAATGGTCTTTATGGCTGTGCTGCATCTTTATTATCAGTACTTTAGTGGCCGATATAAAATTAAAAATGAAATGATTTGGGTTACTGGTGTAGTTCTTGGGGTTATTACGATATTGGAAGCGTTTACTGGATATAATCTACTCTTTAACGATAGAGCAGAACTGGCTATTAGTATAGGTGTTTCTCTAACTGTATTTAGTCCAATAATAGGGCCACAACTTGCCCAAATGATTTGGGGGCAGGGATTCTCCGACTTTTTACTAAGACTCTATGCCCTTCATGTATTCATTATTCCGATTGTAATGGGC
The DNA here is from genome assembly GCA_002693165.1 of Nitrososphaerota archaeon. The sequence continues at coordinate 32,758 of NZOP01000013.1, read as the reverse complement.
ATTCTTATGTTTGTTCATTTTCCACGGTTTATGGTTTTTGATCTTCCTATGTGGTCTGTTATGGTGGGTGTTATATTTGTAACTGGAGGTATATTTCCCGTTGAGATGGGTGTGAAATTCGATCCAAATCATCCTCCGGGAATTACTGTTCCTGAATGGTATCTTACTGGATTATACGCATTTATTCGTACAGGATTTGATAAATTTATTACCGGTGGCTTACTTCCGGCACTGCTTATTGCAATGTTTTTGTTTGTTCCTTTTATTGATCATAGCAGAAAAATTACTTGGAAAGATAGACCTTTCTTTTCTGCTTTAGGTATTGCAAGTATATCTCAAATATTTGTTACTACTGTCTGGGGGTTCTATGTAGATCCTGATCCTACTAAAAATCTTACTGCACGACTATTTGTCGAACCTGTTCCGTTTTATAGTGCACTGTTAGTTAGTGTTGTGTTAAGTTTTGTAGTTGTATACGGTTTCCTAAAAGCACGGGCTGCATTTGCTAAACCAAAGCAATTTTCTACTTCAAATCAACCTAAACCAATTATTCTCAACACTACTTGGACCTATGTTGTATTAATTTCACTTGTATTGTTTGAAGTATTACTTAATGGTATGGCTTTAATGGCATATCAAAGTGGCTATCGGGCTCTTGCACTTTTTGAAACAGGATGTATATTTATAATCTTTGGAATTATTGCTCACGTTTATCGTTCTTACAATCCAAAAGTAATTGAAGCTGAAAAAGCTGCTAAAGAAGAAGCTGCAAAAGCTGAACAAGAAGTAAATGTAGAAGTACCTGTTATAACAAATTCTGCTGATTAGATTTTTATAATTCTAATTTCTTTTTAGCCATTTTTGTGCCAGTTACCATGCTTTTTAATTTTGAAAATGATATTTCTCTTGTTCTAGTTCTTAATCCACAATCAGGATTTACATGTATTAAATTTGGATCATCTGCCATTTTTGCAGCATATAGTATTCTGTCTCTGACAAGTTCGGGCGGTTCGATGTCGTCTACATGTACATCTAGTACTCCTAACCCGATCTCTTTCTTTTCTCCATATTCTTTGAATGTTTTCATAAATGATGCATATCCCTTTCTATTAGAATGCTGCATTCCTTTTTTCCATGAATCTCTGTTTGCAAATTCAAGTTCATATTGATGGTTTTTCATTTCTAATACTTGTGGGTACATGTCAGAGTAGTTACCACTATAACAAATATGAATGCCATATTTGGCATTAATTCCTTTAATTGATTCATTGAAAGACTCTACTACTAGATTCATCTCTTCGGGATGTGTTGTAGCTGCTGGTTCATCAATTTGTATAAAATCTGCTCCTTCTTTTACTAGATCTTTTATTAATGGTCTTATAATATTCTTTGAAATATCCATTACAAAATCTTCTTTTGATTTATAATATTCATTATATGACCAATCTGCCAGTGTATAAGCTCCTGTTATGGGAAGCTTAATTAAATTATTTGTATTTTCTTTTACAAATAAAAATTCATCTAAATGATACGGTCCTTTGTATTTCAATTTCTTTATACACCGACCTTTGTTATAATATTTATTATCCCATGATCTGATTCTGCCAGCTAAAGTTATTCCTTCAATTCTATGAATCGTGTATTCATACATTTCAACTCTTTTTGCTTCTCCATCATACACTACATCTAGACCTAAATTCTCAAACATTTTAAGATTTAATAATGAAACATCATCTCTGGCCTTTTGTTTCATTTCTGAAGAAATGTTCTTGTTTTTTAATAAATTAACTAACCATCTTGGTTTTCTCATACTTCCTATTTCTTGTGTTGCTAATGGTAATTTCTTCATAAGTTTATCCCCTTGCCTTTCATCTTTATCTGATTCATTATTCTTATTTTTTTATAAGTAAATTCTAATGGTATGAATTCAAAATCCCAATTTGGTATGATTGCTATCGATTTTGGTTTGAATAATTTGTTGATTAATTTTATTTCGTTAATAACTTTAGTTGGATTTTCCATTTTAGTATTTTTTGCATCAATAATGCCACATGCTAGTGTTTTGTCAATTTCTATTGCTTGTAATTTATTTGACTTTGTATTTATGAAATCTATTCCAATTATATCAACATTAAAATCAATGAAATTTTTGATATTATTCGATATATCTGAACCACATAAATTAAGACAAGTTTTTACGTTCAATCCTTTTGTTGTTTTATCCATTACTTGTTTAATTGATTGAATCTGTTCTTTTTGTTTTATTTTTGCTAATGATGGAGCATTAAATTGTATTAAATCTACTTTATTTTTTATATTTGTTAATTCTTTTCTAAGAATTTTTCCAAATCCATTTGCTAAATCTATTTTTGATTTATAATGATTGTTTTTTGATAAATCTGCTAATGTAAATGGGTCTAAAACGTCAATTTTTACTTTTGATTTTTTTGAAAATAATTCAAAATTAATATTATTTTTTAATATTTTTCCAGAAGAAGATATATTTCCTATAATTACTGGTTGTCTGTAAAATGTATTATTTTCATAATATCTAGATAATGCACCTCGTTCTATTCCTTTAATATTATCTGTGAAAGGCCTTAAATTATCATCCCAATCAATTAATGGATCTGATATATAATCACATTTATTATTGATTTGATGTTTTATTGATATAATTTTTTCTTTTTTAAATAGTTGTTTAAGATCTTTATCATACGTTCTTGTTGCCTCGATTAATGATTCGCTTCTTGGATAGATTCCAGAAACCCAACTACTTATCAATTCTTATTCTTATTACTTTGTAATGACCTGTATTAAAAATATTTCCTAATATTATTTTATTTTAAATAAATCACTTCGTGTTACAATGCCTATTGTTTTAGCCTTTTCAGTTACAATTACTGCATCAAAGAATTCAAGTATTTGATATAATAGTTCTACTGGTGTTTCTGAATCAACTGTTGGAAATGTTGGCTCCATTACGTCCCCGATTTTCTTTGCAAATGCTTCGTTTGGAGAACCTGATTCTGATAATACACGTAAAATTGTCTTTTCTGATATACTTCCTACTATTTTCTCGTTATCGAATACAGGTAACTGAGAAAGATTTTTTGCTCGAATTTTTTTTGTAGCGTCCTTTAATGTTTCTTTTATTTTGATACCTTTTACTGTTTTTGACGATATATTTTTTGCAGTTCTAGTATCTCTTCTTTCTTGTTTTTGAAGAGTTTCAATTAATATTTTGACTTTTGAATAAGCTGGTTCAATTTTTTTTGCTTCAAATTTTGCGATTAATGATTGACTTATTCCTGATAAATTGGATAATTCGGTTTGTGTTAAACCTAGTTGCTTTCTTAATCTTACAATATCGTCTATCTCTAGCATTGTATTTCTAATTATTAGTCAAAAAGATATGCCTTTCGGAAAAATATAAACTCTAGTCTATAATAGTTCAAATACATAGTATGAATGCAATTATTTTGGCTGGAGGTATGGGTAAAAGGCTTAAACCGTTGACTGACGATAAACCAAAACCTATGATTGAAATTTCTGGCAAGCCTATTCTGGAATGGCAATTATTATGGCTAAAATCATATGATATTAAACAAATTATTCTTTGTACTGGATATATGAATGAAAATATACGTGAGTATTTTGGCAATGGAGAAAAACTCAACATGAATATACAGTATTCAATTGAAAAGGACCCTCTTGGTACTGGAGGTGCATTAAAAAATTCTGAATCTTATATTGAACCAGATTCTAATTTTCTTGTTCTTAATGGCGATATAATGACTAATATGGCTCCTCCTGATTTAGCGCTTGCACCTTCTTCTAGCGATCCAAACTTAATAGGTATTATTTCAGTCGTTGGATTGCGTAGTCCCTTTGGAGAAGTTGAAATTGATAATGGAGGTTATATTTCCAAATTTGCTGAAAAACCTCTACATGATGATTATTGGATAAATGCCGGCGTTTATTGTTTTAATCATGAAATTTTTTCATATTTGCCTTCTTCTGGAAGCTTAGAATCTGATGTTTTTCCTGTTTTAGCAACAGAAAATAAATTAATGGCGATCAAACAATCAAATATAAAATGGCGTTCTATAGATAGTCATAAAGACATCGAAGAAGCCAATAATGAATTTGGAAATCTCTAGAAATTATTTTCCAATTGTTATTATATTTAATTTATTAAACTTCTTATTGTCTAAGATATTTCTTCCGTCAAAAACTAAAGTATTCTTTTTTGCTTTTTTTATAATATATTCTTCAGTAATTTCTTTATATTCGTTATGATCTGTTGCAATGATTATCAAATCTACTCCAGATATTACTTTATCTAAATCTTGATTTAATTCTACATTCTTCGGTAATAATGGATCATAACTAAAAAAAGGATCGTGCACTCTAATTTTAACTCCTTTGTCTGTTAGTGCATCGATTATTTCATATGTTGGCGAAATACGATTATCTGCAACGTTTCCTCTAAAACTTAATCCTAGAATTGCCGCAGTTGTTCTTTTCTTATTTTTGTCTATTTTCGATAATATTCTGTTTACTGAATGTTTGGGCATTCTTTCATTCGTAAATCTCCCCAATAATGGAAAATTTAATTCAATTCCTTTGTCAATTGCTGTTTGCATTAATAACCATGGATATACTGGAATGCAATATCCTCCAACGCCAATACCTGGTTTATGCAGGTGGCTGAATGGCTGTGAGTTTGCAGCTTCTTTAATTTCCCAGTAATTTATTCCAATATTTTCACAAAAAATCGCTAATTCATTTGCTAATGCAATATTTACATCTCTGTAAAGTCCTTCTATTAATTTTTCTGCTTCAGCAGCTTCTGTACAAGACATTATNATTGGTTTCTTTGAAGAAATTAATTCAAACATCTTTGACGCAATTAAAACACTTTTTTTTCCACTCCCTGATAAAATCGGCGGATAATTATTTTCAATATCTGCTATTGCTTGNCCTGCAGAAATTCTTTCTGGAGAATAAATAAAAAAGAAATCCCTTTCTGATTTTAATTTTGTTTTTTGTTCAATGAATCGTATTATTTTTGTTGATGTTCCAATCGGAACTGTTGGNGTTACTATTATTATATCATTCTTTTTTAATCCTTTGATAATATCTTCTATTGCTGAATATAGGAATCTTAAATCTACAGATCTCTTGTTCAATCCTACNGGTACTGCTACTATTTTTATGTCTGATTTTTTTGAAGCCCATTTTCCATTTAATGTTGCTATTAGTCTTTTTTGATNAATTGCATTATTGAATGCTTCTTTTGCTTTTGGTTCTGAATGAAATGAATAATTTNCGTTTGTAATATTTTTATTATTGATTTCTTTTACTAGTTTGTTTATTTTATCTACTGCAATGACTGATGCTCCCGCTCTCAGCCAAGTTGATGCAATAGCAGTTCCTACAAAACCAATCCCATAAATAGCCAATTTCTTGTTTCCTGACTTGATATTCCTTACTAGTTCTTGTATGTCCTTTTGATTCATAATATTATTATTCAAAACATTTTAATTAACGTTCTTAACATCTTACACCAGTTTAGTAGAGAAATGAACATGAATCAAAACAAAACTCTGTTNATTGTCTTACCTTATGGAATAGGTTGGAATTCTATCATTAATCAGAAGAATTTAGATGTATTAACAGGTTCAGGGCTTCGTGTTATTTTACTTTGTGAACCAAATATGATTACAACTGANAATCCTGATGTTATAATTAAGACTCTAAAAAAGTTTCAACGCACCAAATCTGAGATAGCTTTTGGTTTATTAAGGAATTATGTTTTTTCTGATACTTCCAAGCCTCATTCTGAAACTCTAAATATAAAAATTCATGATTTGGATAAATCTCACCCANTTTTATCAATTCTCCGACGTTCTATTGGTAAAGTTTTTGCTAAAAGTTCTGTTTTTAAAAACCTTCTTTCTTGGATTGATTGTAACTTTTTTACTAACAAATCTTATGTTGTTATGTTACGCGATCTAAAACCCGATTATGTTTTTGTAACTTATCCTTTCTCTTTTTATACATATCCAATATTGAGATATGCATCAAGTTCTAAAATTCCAATTATAGGATATGTTCCAAGTTGGGATAATCTTACTTCCAAATGGGAAGTTCCTGTTAAACTTGATAAATTAATTGTCTGGAATAATCTAATGAAAGAAGAAGCGATAAATTTCTTAGACTATGCTGATTCCCAAGTTGAAATTAGTGGAGTTCCACAATTTGATATACATTCAGATGTTTCTTCTTTACTTGACCGTCATAGTTTTATTAATTTAATTAATGGTGATGTTGATAAGAAAATATTATTATACGCAACTGGTACTGCTCAACTTTCCGATTCAGAACCTGAAATTGTTAAGATGATATATTCGATGATTAAAAATAATGAATTTGATAATCCTTGCCAATTATTGTTACGCGTTCATCCACGCAGAAACCTTTCAGATTTCCAAGATATTCTTAACGAACCTGATGTTATTCTTCAAACACCTGGAAGACAATCTGACGAATTCCAAGATTCTGGTTATATTTGGGAATCTACTTCGCATGATTATAATGTTTTATCAAATACTCTAAATCATGCTGATGTTATGATTAATGTTGCATCCACTATAACAATAGAATCATGTATATTCAATACTCCTGTTGTAAATATCGGTTTTGACGCAGGTCTTAAATTAGATTTTAATAGATCTGTAGTTAGACATTTTCAATATTCTCATTATCTTGACATAATTGATTCTGGAGGTGTAAAAATTGCAAAATCGCAAGATGATTTATTTAATTTTATAAATCGGTATCTCAATAATCCTGATTCTGAATNTGAAGGACGTAAGAAAATTGTTGATAATCAATGCTATTATAACGATGGTAAATCCTCTGATCGCCTGTTAAGATATATAATAGATTTTACTAATCAAAAGTCGGTTTAGATATAGGAAATGTGGTGTTTTGAATGGTTGTAGCTTTCAGCGAAATTCTAGTTAATCCTGAAACTAAAATTAAAGATGTTCTAAATATTATTAATCAAGCTCCACATAAAAATCTCCCATCTGGTATTGCAATTGTTGTAGATGATTCAAACTCTTTGTTAGGTGTNGTTACTGATGGAGATGTTCGACGTGCNTTGCTCGGCGGTCATAATATAGAAGAGTCAGTTACAAATATCATGACTAAAAATCCTATAAAATTTAAGGATGATATTAAATCCGAAGAAATAATTAATTCTTTTTCTAACACAGATAAAAACAAATCAATTCCTCGTAATATTTTAATAACTAATAATGATGATCAGGTAGTTGATATTTTGAATAATTTGCAAACTTCAAAAAATAANCTTTCATCTATTTCTGTTATTGGTTTGGGATACGTAGGTCTGACTTTGGCAGTATCTTTAGCTGATGTTGGGTTTAAAGTGATTGGTGTGGATTCTAATCAAGACATTGTTGATAAATTAAATAAAGGCATTCCTCATATCCATGAAATTGGGTTAGATTCTTTATTAAAATTTCATATCAATAAAAATTTAACGATTCAATCAACTTCTTCTANATCTCAGTCTGATGTATATATTTTATGTGTTCAAACTCCGATCGACAAGAACAATATACCAATTATGGAATATCTTGAAAAAGCTACCGAATACGTTGCAACAAATCTCTCAACAGATAATCTTGTTATAGTTCGATCTACAGTTCCTATAGGAACGACTAGAGATGTAATAATTCCAATTCTTGAAAAAACATCTGGAATGAATATAGAAAAAGATTTTCATGTTGCCTCTGCGCCTGAACGCACTGTAGCTGGTAGAGCTCTTAAAGAAATTCGTGAACTTCCTCAAATTATTGCAGGATTTAGTTCTAATAGTTCGCAATTAACTAATAATCTATTTAAAAAGTTAACTCAGACTATTGTTAATGTTGATTCTCTTGAAGAAGCTGAAATGGTTAAACTTATGGATAATACATTCCGTGATCTGATTTTTGCATATTCTAATCAAATTGCCCTTATTGCTGGTAATTACAATATTGATACATCTAAATTGATTAAAGCTGCTAATGAAGGATATTATAGAAATAGAATTCCTCAACCTAGTCCAGGAGTTGGNGGTGTTTGTTTGAAAAAAGATCCATATATTCTAATTTCAAGTTCTAAGAAACATGGATATATTCCTAAACTTACTGAANTTGCTCGACTCATTAATGAAAGTATGTCTGATTATATTGTTAGTAAAGTAGAAAGCTTTTGTAAATTACACAACAAAGATATTTCTAAAATTAAAGTATTTGTAATTGGTTTTGCATTTAAGGGAAATCCTGAAACTTCTGATACTCGACAATCATCAACTCTTGATGTTACTGATAAATTAATTAAATTAACTAATAATATATTTGGTTATGATCCTGTTGTTTCTGAAGAAGACTTAAAAAAATTTGATATTAAACCTGTTGGACTTGAAGAAGGTTTTAATCAGGCTGATTGCGTTCTTATTATGAACAATCATAGTTCATATTCTACGTTTGATATATACTCTCTTCTTTCTAAAACTAACAAACCTTCTATGTTCTTTGANGGNTGGAATACTTTTGGNCGNAAAGTAATAGAAAAAATTGATCATATAGATTATGAAACTATATGATTCTATACTTTTGATATTCTATTTAATTCCAATATATTTTCTATAAGATCGTTATCAGAGTATTCATGTCGACTTTTATGTGCTTCAATAATTAAATGTGGCGTGTCTCTTCCTTTGGATACTTTTTTTATTATATCTCTTATTGGTATGTCGCCTTTTCCAACAAGTTTATGCAAATCTTCTGTTCCATCATTATCATTGATATGCATCTCGTGTATTCTGTCTCTGACTGAATCAATCATTTCATCGGTATAACTATTTATTTTTAATTTCTTTTCTGTATAGTAAAGATGTCCTATGTTTAAAATAACACCAATATCTTTTGGTAACTTTTCAAAATCGTTTACTTGTGAATATAAATATCTTCTTTCGGGTCGATAGTTGAAATTTTCAATACTTAGTTTNATCTCCTTTCCTGCATAATCTTTCAAGATTTCAAGGGAATTTATTGAATTGTTGTATGCTTCTTCGTATGTAATGCTGTTGTGTGAATCTAATGGAGCAAATTCATGTGTTTGGGAGAGTTTGTCTGTCGCATATCCTCCGTGAAATGATATATTTCTTGTACCTATATCTCTAGCAAAGTCAATATTCTTTTTTATGCAATTGATACTTGATTCTTTCACCTGTTTGTCTGAACTTGCAATATTTATATAAAAATCATCTGNCGGCAACCAAATACTCTGATGAATTGTAAAAACTACCTGNGCATTCTTCCTATATNCATTCAGTTTCTTTACTAATTTATTNTATTCTGTATTATTTTTTCCTGCTCCAATTTGTATGTAAGGTTGTATGTTTGCGCCTTTGAAAATATTTATTAATTTTTTAACCTTTTCTTCAATTGTTTCCCCATAATATCCGTAAAATGAAGTCGACGCTCCTATCATGCCTTAATATACTTAGTAACAGGCTTATATTTTAGCAATTCAATTTTAAATTATCTTGACAAAAATTATCGCTGAACTTTGTCAAAATCATAATGGCGATGTAGATATTCTCAAAAAAATGGTTTGGAGTGCAGCTGATTGTGGAGTGACACATGCTAAAATACAAACAATGTTTTCTGAAGACTTAACTTTTAGAAGTCGTTTTGAACAGGGAGTAGTTAGTGATGATGGAATTATTACTTCCATCAAACGCCCTTATTCACTTGAATTAGAACGATTAAAAGGATTAGATCTTGATATGAAGTATCATTCAGTTTTTATAGANGAATGTTTAGCAGCTGGNATAATACCTCTTACAACTATTTTTAGTNGGAGTNGACTTGGTTCAATTATTGATGCTGGGTTTAAAGAAATAAAAATTGCAAGTTATGATTGTGCAAGTTTTCCATTAATTAATGACTTGAAAAATAAATTTAATCATATCTATGTCTCAACAGGTGCGACTCATGATANGGAAATCGAAACTACTGCTGATATACTTAGTGATCAAAACTTTTCATTCTTACATTGTGTTACAATTTATCCAACCCCTGTTGATAAATTAAATCTTAATCGAATNGATTATCTTCGTCAGTTTACTGATTCTGTAGGATTTAGTGATCATACTAGTCCTAGCCAACATGGAATTAATCCCGATATCGTGGCAATGTGGAAAGGNGCTGATGTAATCGAACGTCATTTTACTGTACTTGATGCTTCACAAACAAAAGATGGTCCTGTCTCTGTTAATCCTGAACAATTGAAAAATATTGTTGACTATTCAAAGTATAACCTTGATGAATTGTCTAAACTCATAGAAAATATTCCTGATTATGATAAGATGCTAGGTTCAAAAACTCATTCTTTAAGTGAAGAAGAGTTACTTAATCGAGATTATTATCGTGGGCGTTTTGCTTCTAAAATTAATGGAAAAACTATATACAACTGGGAAGGAAGTTAATTCATGGCTGATAAGCGCATTCTTGGTATTATTCCTGCTCGAGGAGGGTCAAAAACCATTCCTAGAAAAAATATTAAAGCTATCTTGAATCGCCCTCTTATATCTTATACAATTGTTGAAGCATTAAAATCAAAAACTCTGTCAAATCTTATTGTATCTTCAGAAGACGATGAAATTATTCGTATCTCTAAATCTTATGGTGCATCTGTTCCATTTATTCGTCCTAATTCATTGGCAAAAGATGATTCATTAGCTATTGACGTTCTTACTCATGCAGTACTGGAACTTGAGAAAAAAGAAAATATTACTTACGACGCAGTAGTAATGTTACAACCTACAACTCCCTTACGTACTGCAGATGATATTGATTATTGTGTAACCAAATTGTTCGAATCTGATTATGATTCTGTTATTAGTGTTGTTGATGTTGGCGCTATACATCCTCATCGAATGAAAAAAATTGTTAATGATGAATTAGTAGATTATGCAGATGAAACTGTAGAAAATATGCCCAGACAATCTCTTCCTCCTGTGTATATAAGAAATGGAGCAATTTATGCTACTAAACGAGATATTCTCATAAATTCAAAATCACTCAAAGGGACTAAGAGTCATGCNTATATTATGCCTTCTGAACGTTCACTAAATATTGATGAAAATCTTGATCTCAAATTNACTGAACTACTAATGAAAGACTTTGATTGGTCTCATATTAAGGAAATTAATTCTATTTCTGTACCTTGGAAATCTTGGTATGGTAATGAATCATTAAATCTGACTTTTCCTGAATCTTGGAATATTNATGTCTCTCAAATGAATGATGCATCAGCAATCTCTGATAAAGATATCTCGTATTCGATTTCCAATCCGATTAATTCCGAAAAATTATCTATTCTTGCTAAACAAAAAAATTCTGTTTGTATTGCAGTCGATGATTTAACTAAACCTACTCAAGCCTTCAGGATTATTCCTTTTATTTTAGACGAACTTCACCAATCTGGTCTCTCTGATAAAAATATCTATTTCATTATCAGTACAGGAACTCATAGATCTCTTACTCATGATGAATTATGTAAGAAATTAGGAGCGAAAATCGTTTCTAAATATAAAATATATTGTCATAGTGCTTATCAAAACAATAAATATCTAGGAAAAACATCTGCTGGGACTCCTGTATATATAGACAACTTATACCTTCAAGCNGATCTTAAAATTGGAATTGGAACTTTGATGCCACATCCATATGCTGGTTTTAGCGGTGGCGGAAAAATCGTAGTGCCTGGTCTTGCAGGCATTGAATCTATTGATGTAAATCATAAACCTGTCAATAAATCTCTTCAAGGTAAAATTGGACAAGTTGAGAACAATAGCNGAAGAGCTGATATCGAAGAGGCAGCAAATATGGCTGGGTTGGATTTTCTTGTTAATACTGTTTCTAATTCTCTTGGCGATACTGCTTCTATATATTCAGGAAATCCTGTTGATGTATTCAACACTGCCTCAAAGAAAGCTATTGAAGTTTATTCCACAAATGTTCCGTACAACATGGACGTTGGAATTTTCAATGCCTTTCCTCGCGACACATGGTTCTTACTTGCATTAAATTCACTCAATGTATGGGGTTCTCGAGATTCAGATAAAGAAATTGTCAGAAAAGGCGGTACAATTGTCGTAATCACATCTGCATCTGAAGGAATTGGCGAACATGGATTAGTAGGNAAAGGAATGATTCACCATATTCGTAGAGATAAACANGGAACATTTGGCGGTCCACTTCAAGNTCGNAATCTTATATTNTATTGTCCTACAATTAATCAAAATTATATCTACGATCATTATTCAGANGANGTTAAAATTTTCAATAACTGGGATTTACTCATTCGTGAATTACAAAAACANCANGGNAATGANACTGANGCAGTAGTATTTCCTAATAGTTCTNTACAAATTGATTCAAATCTNGTTTAACTAATTTGTATCTGNCCTAAATTTTCNTTNATCTTTCTCATAAATGNATCCCAACTAAATTCCTCNACTGCTCTNTTTCTNGCNGANANNCCCATTTTCATTCTCTTTTGATTATTNTCTAACAGATCAAATATCTTATNCTCCCATTGATCTAAATCATCTTGTAACAANTATCCNGTTNTATCGTTNATTATNGTTTCTTTTGGCCCGCCTGTATTGAATGCAATTACNGGTTTTCCNCATGCCATTGCTTCAATTGGNGCAATTCCGAAGTGTTCTTCTTTGGGCGTATATAAAAATACACTACAATTCTTATATGAGTTCACTAATTCTGAATCTGTTACATCTGTATGAATCTCTACATTATCGATTAAATCTAATTCTTTAATTTTCTTATTTAATTCATCTAAATGCCATTCAAATCCTGGTTGTTTTACTCCGATAATGATTAATTTTATCTTGTTGTCTTTTTTCTTCATCTTTTTAATTAATTCTATTGAGAATATAAGATTCTTATTTGGAACAATTCTATTGACTGTCAGAATATAACTGTTATCTGTCTCATTCAGTGTGAATTTATTTATATCGACTCCTGGAAAGATAATTGTACTATTTCTGTTAAACTTCTGATAAATCGCACTTTTTGTAAAAGCGGAATTACATAATATTGAATCTGTTTCTTTGAATCCTTTATTCTCTGCTTGATCTATTGGAAAATGTAATAGTCTTCTGATTAAATCATTTTTTTTAACTAATAATTGTTCTGGATGGTGACAATATATCATAGACGGTTTATATTTATCTGCCAAATAATAATTCGAACTAAACACAAACAAATCTGGTTTAAATTTATCAATTCCCACTTTCATCATTTTCTTACTTTCTCGATATGCAGTTATTGCTCTAAATCTTCCAAAATAATCTAGCTTTCCATTACTAACTATGACATTTTCTGTTCTAAACTCTTCAAACGCCTTTTCCTTATCGTAAATAGCAGTAAAATAAGCAACTTTGTGACCTAATTTTTTCAATGAATTCCCCATTCCTAGCACTAATCTTTGAGCTCCAGTCTGCATAGATATATCATAATGAACTATTGCTATTTTCATAATCATTCTCTTTGTTTTCTGTATATGTTTAATAATTTTTTAATTACCTTTTTTCTATCATGATTGTCAATTATGAATTGTCTATTTTCTTTTGATTCCTTTTTTCTTTCAATTTCATCTAACAATTCAATTACTCTTTCCTTTACATTGTCTTTATGTCTGTAATCTATAGTTACTAGTCCACAGGCCATGGCTTCTAAACATGTTTTACTATATGACGATACTCCTTTCGTAAATATTCTATCAATATAGATGTCATACTCTTTCAAATTTTCATGTAATTCTAGATATGAAAATGGCCTTCTGTCATGTATGTCTACTTGAATACCATTCTTTTCCATAAGTTCGATTAAATATTTGGGTACTCTTTCATACCATGAATTAAATCCGATTGCTTTTAATTGCGTATTTTGTTTTATCTTTGGACAAAATCTAGTTGTATCTATTGGATTAGGTAAATACTCTGCGTCTTGTCTAATTGTTTTTGCTAATTTCAGCATTTCTGGTGTTGATACAATCACTGAATTTGCATATTTCAGATTTCCTTCAATAATTTTACTCCATCTTGTCAAGTCTTTACTATTTTTTTTAAACTCTTCATCATACAATCCAAATAAGTCTGTTCCATGACAATGTAATACATTAATTTCTTTTCTAATTAATCGTACAAAAAATGCATCTTGTAATGCATAATTCACGTGTATTATTCCTTTTGCTTTAATCGCATTTACAAAAGGATTTATGATTTTCCCATACACTGAGTATATTGCATTTGTATTTACATTTGGACCTGCATAATTTCTTGGTAAATATTTAACATCCATATTTACCTCTCTAAGTCCATTTGCTAATTCATAACCTACCCAAGCTGCGTCGTTTAGAATTGTTACTTTATTATTCACTATAGATTATTTACAGATATTCTTTATAACATCTACCACTGCTGTTATTTGTTTATTCTAATAATTTCTTAAACCATGAAATTGTTATGTCTAAACCTTTATCGATGGTATATTCGGGTTTCCATTTTAACACTTTTTCTGTTTTACTACTGTCAGCTTCTAATCTTTCTAGATCTGCCGCCCTTCCTGATTCATAAACTAGTTCAGACGAAGAACCTGATATGTCAATAATCTTCTTTGCAAGATCTAATACGCTTGTTTGAATACCTGTTCCTATATTGAATACCTCTCCTTGCGTCTTTTCCCTCTTATTCATTACTCTTACGTATGCTTCTACGGCGTCTTTTACATACATCAAATCTCTAGTTTGTTTTCCATTTCCATGAATCTTGATATTCTCATTTTTTAAAGCTCGAGTTACAAATTCTGGCACTACTGCTGCATATCCTCTGTATGAATTACTCTGATTTTCACCATACGTATTGAAATTTCGAATTATTGAAACTGGATATTTGTACCATTCATGTAATACCATGCATTGTTTTTCTGCCGCCAACTTCGTCGCAGCATAGAAACTTCTAGGATTACAAGGATGATCAGTATCCATTGGCGTATATACAGGATTGCCATATACTTCTGGTGAAGATGCATAAATTAAAAATGGTTTACTTTTAGTTTTTAATAATTCTTGACAGAGACTAAATGTTCCCATTTCATTTGATTCAAAATATTCCATCGGTTTCTGCATTGATTCTGGAATTGATACCAATGCTGCCAGATGAATTATTGTGTCAATTCCTATTTTGTCAATTTTTTCCGCTTTTAAGTCTCTGTAATCCATTTCCCAATTGACAAACCTCTCATTAAATTTCTCCTTATCTTCAATTATTTCAAACGGATCTACTGGAAAATCTTCTAATCTGTGTAGATTGTCTATTCCATATATTTCTGCATCGGTTTCCTTTAATAATAAATCAATTAAATGAGAGCCATAAAAACCTGAAGAACCAGTAACTAATATTTTCATTTTATTACTCTACTTCTTCATACATAATAAATTCTTTTCTAATTAAATTATCAATCTATGACATTCATATGCTTCGGCATATTTTACACCTATTTCGGTACCTCTAAGCTTTGCTATATTTTCAATTACTCTTGGAGTTCTGGGGTGGTTCTTACTTCTTACTTGAGATGAATACAAAGATAATGCATTGATTTTCTTTTTCAATTCTTTTGATATATCAACATAAAAATTAGGATGAAATCTTTTTCTAGTCCAATTTGTCTCAGGTTGTTCATACGATAATACTATTTTTGTAATGTCTTTCTCATTATTTTTAACAGGTCTACATGCTGTAAAACTTGCCTTGGCAACCGCAACATGATCTTGATTTGTCGAACCTATGAAAGGAATTGCTATTATGTCTGGCTTTACCGTTGATAACGAAACATCTCCCTTCTCAATAGTGTTTATTAAATCCTTTTGTGGAACTTTGTCGAGTTTAAGATGATATTCGTCACCTGCCCATGCTAAATCAAATGAATCTACTTTCAGATATCTCATTACTTTCTTCATTTCTAGTATTCTTTTCTCGGAGTTACTAGTTCCTCCATATTGTTTGATATTTCCCACTGTAAAACATAAAACATGAACTTTTCCGCCTCCTGCTTTAATCTTTGAAATTAAACCTCCACATCCAAGGACTTCATCATCAGGATGAGGGGCAATAACTAATAATTTTTTGTTCTTGTAATTTATTGTCATTTCCTAGCTGATATTCCCATTACCACTTTTTTTGTTATAAACTTATTTTCTCTTGCGAATATGTCTTCTATTGCTTTTTCAAATTTATTCTGTTCTTCTTTTTCAAACAATGTATATGATTTCCAGTATCTTAATAATTCATCTTTACTAGGAAATGTGACAGGGTTCTCAAAAATATCTGTTTTTACTTCTCCAAATAGTGTTTCAAAATACGGTAAGGCCTCTGTCTCCATAAAATTATTATGCATATTATATTCTTCAGGAAGCTTTTCAAAAGTTTCATGTATATCGGTTAATTCTTTATTATTTCTCTTGATTGGACCACAAACGAAACATCTACCTCCTTCTTTTAATTTATCATATATGTCTGTAATTGTTTTTTTATAATCTTTTGAATAATATAAACCAAAACAACATAAAATTAAATCAAATTTAGCATTTTCAAATTCATTACCTATGTTTTCCATACTTCCATTTTTTAAAAATACATTATTTCTTTCTACATTAGATTCAATTTCATTTAGAAGATCTTTTGATATGTCTAATCCTATGATTGATCCCTTTTCATTAATCGTTTCACTTATTGGAATCAGTTGTTTTCCATTTCCACATGCTATATCTAATACTTGGTCATCTTCTTTAATTTCTAATTTCGGAATTATCCAGTCATTTATTTCAAATTTTGCATAATTTGCATGTGCAGATAGTCTGTTATTTAATGCATTACTAGAATTTTGCGCTCTTACCAATTTTAATCACTCTGCTTATAATTTCTCATAAATTAAACCATTACTCTATTACTGACTTAATTTTTTTAATTATTTTAGATTTATCGGCATCTATTATGTATTTTCCCAGTCGGGGGCCTTTATTACTGCCTAGAAGTATTTGGTATATTAGTTGAAACAACATCCTTGGTTTCATGTCATTTGATTTTGCTATCTCAAATATCTCATTTTGAATAACATCAGGATCTGAGTTTTTCTCCAATAACTTAACAATTTCTAATAATGGTTTCTTATGTTCGTCTAACACATCCACATTTCCCATCGTATCAGCTTTAAAGTCTCTAGCCCAGTTTATTCCTAATTTAATTCTATGTAATATGTTATCATCAATTTCCTTCACATATTGATATTCGACCAGTTTCTTTGATATATATTCAATAGAATTATCTTCAGGTGCTATCTCAGCTAATTCTACTAATAGTCTATATGGGAGATGAATTGATTCTTTTTTTGGCGGGTTTAAATGATTGACATATTCATATAATCCCTTCATTCTAATAGTTTTGTCTTTATTTTCGGACATAATTTTATTGAAATAAATATCCTCTACTACATCTACTTCGTCCATATAAGTCGGAATATCTTCAACAGATAATGTTCTGGCTCCTGTTATTCTCTTAAACATAAGTAATAACAATGACGCAGGCGTTCCATATTCAAGCCATTTCTGTGGCGTCAAAACATTTCCAATCGATTTAGAAATCTTCTTACCTGATTTGTCTAAAAACATTTCATATCTTACATGAAATGGATGAGCATGATCTAGAACATTTCCAGATATCCAATCATTTATTTTGACAGAATCCTCTATATCTTTTCCATATGCCTCGAATCTTATATCCAATGCAGACCATCTAGCAGCAAACTCAACTTTCCAGCCTAATTTTCCCTTCCCATCTGATAAACTTGTTTTCCCTTCATGTTTACATCCTTTGATTAAATTTCCTCCTATTTCGACATCTTTACAGATATAATAAATGATGTCTTTCTCTTGGTCAAATTCTGTCGGCACAGTCACGTATATCTTTTTACAGCTATCACATACTGGGTAATACGGCAATAATTTCTCGAACTTTGTTTGTCCAGTTATTTCTGCAATCTTTTTACCTATTATTTCTGAATTTTTTAATATCGTACTTGTTTGTTCGCTTAATGTACCTTCTTGGTAAATTTTTGTTGCACTTTTAAATGTATATTCTATGTTGAGTTTATCTAAACCATCTAGTAATAATGAACTCATATGTTCCCCATATGAGGAATGACATCCAAACGGATCATCTATCGATGATACAGGTTTACCTAATTCATCTCTTAATGTTTCTGGAAATCCTTCTGGAATCTTTCTTAATCCATCCATGTCATCTGAATATGCTATTAGTTCTGAATCATGTCCTCTGTCTTCTAATGCCATTTTTACTCCGTATGCTCTCACTGCATCGCCTAAACTTCCAATATGAGGAATTCCTGATGCGCCAAGCCCACTTTCTACATTGATTTTATTTATATTCCTTGATAGTTTTAATTCTCTTTCAATTATATCATTTGTTAATTTATCAATCCAAGTTCCTTTGCCAATAGTCTTCATCTGTTGTTCATTTATTCCTAACGTTGTTTGTCTTTTTAATAATCTTTTTTTGCTTGATTTTTGTTTCTGATGACAGTCCAATATAAAATACTAATAATCCAATTATGAGAGTCAGTACTGCTAGTCCAGAGTAGCTTGATTCTAATCTTATAGATATTGAATTTTGAACAATTTTTGTTTTATCTTTATTCCAAACTACTGCTGTTATTTGTTCTGATTCTGGATCTAATAGTTTTTTATAAGTTCCCGTTACATTGTATCTTTCTACTATTGGTTCCCATTCTCTACACATTGCGTCTCCTGATCGTACACCTCCACATCTTTTAAAAATATCATAGTTTTCAGGGTCAAAAAGAAATAAGTGTATTATGTCTCCTTCAATTAGTTCTCCATCTACATATTCTGGTCCTTTTATATTATTTGTTAATTCTAATCTATAATCTATAAATGGTAATGGGTATGTTGTTACATTTGCATAATAAGTTATAAAACTATTAACTGGGATATTATCGAATTCTGATAATACTGTTACTGAAGAAACTGAAAATAAATATGCTCCGAATATACTAATTATGAGACCAATTACTACAATTTGTTTATTCATTTTTACATTATTTTATTGATAAAATAGATTTATAAAATATATGTTATGAGATTTAAAGTTCTATTATATTACCTTATTCTTGGTCTTGCATCCCATTTTTGACCCACTGTTCTACCTAAAATAATTCTTGTTTTAAATGATCTTTTTGATTTTAGTCTTGGACTTCTACCTACTCTTACTTTACCCTCGATTTTTGGGGTTTGACCTCTTACTTTTCCTGCTTTAGTTAGTGAACCGTGAGTTGGCATATTAAACTAAATACCTTAGCTATTTAAAAATCTAATGATATTTTGTCTTTTATTCAGAAACTTTAAGAATGTTTGTTTTATATTTTGAATACTTTGACGTTTAAATTACTTCTTACTGAACCTGGATTGATTCTCTTAAATGACACTGACGGTATTGTTTCTACTATTAGGTTTCTTGAGGGTAATGAATTAAAAATCTATTCTGACATAAAAAATGGTATATTTGACGACGAAGTCACTCAATTTGTTAATAATCTACCTAATTTTGTTACTAGTTCTCTTGAAGTTAGTGACGAATCTCTACTCAATTTTATTGGTAAATCTACTTCCATAGATGTACATTATTCTGATTATGATATGTCTGAAATCAATTCATTATTTCTCTCTTCTGGTTTTTTTTCTTCACAAGAAGATATTCAAGCATTTCTAAGGAATTTCTCGTTAAATTATTCTAAACAGCAGATTAGTACTTTTTCTGGAAAAGATGATTTACAAATAATTGAAGGAATTAATTCACTCGATGAAATCGACAAAGCGATCAATATACTAATGTCTCGCATTAATGAATGGTACGGTTTACATTTTCCTGAACTTAATAATATTATTAAGGATAGTGAAGTATATTTTAAATTTGTTTCTTTATGTTTAGCTCGTGATGATCTAACTGAAGAACATTTTAAATCTTTTAATTTCTCAGAAAATAAAATAAATGCAATTTTACAAGCTGCCGAAACTTCTAATGGAGGAGACATTACTTCTAATGATCTTCTTATGATTTCTACATTGTCTGATAGTATTACTAGTCAAATTAAAGTACGAGCTAAATTATCTACTTATATTAACACTTCAATGAATAAACTTGCACCAAATTTAAGTTCTATTGCTGGAGAAACAATTGGAGCTAGATTAATAGCAAAATCTGGT
This sequence comes from Nitrososphaerota archaeon, assembly GCA_002693165.1. Next base: position 12,286 of record NZOP01000013.1, on the reverse strand, counting down.
AGTTTGTTAAAATTGGCACGATTGCCTTCAAGTACTATTCAAGTTCTTGGTGCTGAAAAAGCATTGTTTCGTTCTCTGAAAAGCGGAACACGACCTCCTAAACATGGACTCATCTTTCAACATGATAAAGTTCATTCTAGTCCGAAATGGCAACGTGGTAAAATTGCTCGTTCTTTGTCGGGAAAAATTGCTATTGCTACACGAATTGATGCATTTAGAGGAACGAAAGCCGACGATGTTGATTATTCTCTTGACAAAAGACTTGCCGAAATCCAAGCTAAGTACTCTTCGCCCTCTAGCGGTTCTGGTAAAAGAATTAATAATAAACGACATAATAAAAACAAACGGAGGGACTTGCGTGGAAAAAGACGTACTTACAGATAATATTTCTTGGATTACTGTTGATGGAAAGGAGAAATTAGCTACTAAAAATTATGTTCCAGGTAATAATGTTTATGGAGAACATTTACAACTATTAGGAACTGTTGAATTTCGAGTCTGGGATCCTTTTCGAAGTAAGCTTTCTGCTTCTATTATTAATGGATTGGCAAATATTCCTTTTCACGCTGGTTCTTCAGTTCTTTATTTAGGTTCATCAACTGGAACTACTCCTTCTCATGTTTCTGATATAGTTGATAAGTCTGGTTTATTATTCTGTGTTGAAATCTCCTCGCGAGTTGCACGAGATTTTATTGATAATGTTGCAACATTACGTGATAATGTTATACCCATTATTGAAGATGCTAGAAATATTCATGCATATACTAGTATTTTTCGTAAAATTGATAGTGTTTATTGTGATATTGCTCAACCAGATCAAACAGATATCGCTATTAAAAATTGTAGAAGATTTCTTAATCTTGGAGGGCAATTGCTATTAGTAATTAAATCACGAAGTATTGATGTAACTAAATCTCCTCAACAAATCTATAAAGAAGAAATTTCTAAACTCGAGTCAAATAATTTTAGTATTAATCAGATGATTAATCTTCATCCATTTGATAAGGACCATGCATTAGTATCGGCAATTATGAATTGATACTATCTTTATTTATATAATCTTCTATTTTTGTTGTAACTTAATCCATGTTTTCCACGATTTTCTTGCATAATTTGGAATTTCTCCATTCTTTAGTAACCATCTCCGTAAAAATAATCTTGTAGTAGGATCTGAAGGATATCCACTGCCAATATTCCCATATAATGTTTCAATTTTTTTAATTTCTTTATCTCGAATATATTTTGCAATTATTGAAGCTGCTGCAACAACTACATATNTCTCATCTGCTTTATGTTGTGCACGAATACTGATCTTATTGTTGATCTGGTTTAATATTCTTTTTTTAAATCTATTTGGATTGACATCACATGAATCCACATAAACAATTTTTGTATTTAGTTTATTGATTATTGAAGCCATTGAACGTGCTTCTAATTCATTTAAACCTATTATGTCATTTGTTTTTGGCATTATTTTCTTCAGAATATAATCTCTTCTCAAGTTTACAGCCTTATCGATTTTTCTTATTGAAATTTTTCTGACNTACACTNTCTCTGCATTCTTTAGTATTATTTTTGCAAAAATTTCTCTCTTTTTTGAAGATAATTTTTTAGAATCTTTAACTCCTATTCTGGAAAATTGCTTTATAGTATNATTATCTGCAACTACGCACGAAACTACCAATGGACCTATTATTGATCCTCTTCCTGCTTCATCTGTTCCTGCTATCAATTTATTTATTATTTTATGTGTATATTTATATTAATACTTAGGAATTCCTGTTTCTTTTGAATAATCTTTGAAACGTCCATAAATATTTTATTTGAGTATTATTTAGTAAGGCTAATTGTCAGAACTAAAATCTACAAATATTGCTGATTTGACGACTCAAATTAAGGATCTTATTGATGCTCGTAAGACGTTAATTACTCAATTAAAGTCCTTAAATAAGCGTCGATTAGATATGCGTGACGAAATTGGCGACGTTACTTCAACATTAGCTACTGAACAAGCTAAATTAGAACCATTGTATAATGAAGCAAATAAACATAAACATAATCGCTCTAAATTAATTGTAGATCTTANAAAAATTAGATCNAGTATTCGTACTACAAACGANAATCTTAAACTTATTGAACCTGNTAAAAATAAAAATCCATCAACTATTCGTTCCGATCGTAAATTTCCTCGAAGAGAAAAAAAAGAAAATACTAAAACTCTATCAAAAAAATTACAAGATACTGAATGGAAATTACAAACTCAAAAATTANCTCGACAAGAAGAAAAAAATCTTATTGACANTATTAAAGGTATAGAAATTAAACTTAAACAATGGAAAAAATCAACATCCACTCGTAAAGAATTATCTAATTTGTTTAAACAAGTTAAACAAAAAAGTTCAGAACTAGACGACCTCAGCGAATCAAGGTCATCGATGAATAGTTCTATTGATGAGAAAAAGATATTATTTACTGAACAAATGAATACTCGTGAAAAGCTTTTTAATGAAATGAATGGTTATAGTGATGATATTGCTCAGCTTGAACATAGACTAAAAAACACCGATTCAAAACTTAGATCTTTAAAACAAAAACGAAATGAACTTTTTAAATCTATAAAATCTGGTAATAAATCAAAAATTCTAAAAAAGAAGAAAGTTATTTTAGAAAAAGAGAAATCCAAGGCTAAAGAAAAACTTGAATCAGGGCAGTCTCTTTCATTTGAAGAATTAAGACTGGCGTTTGATGATACTGATGAGTACCTTAAATAGAAAACGACTTTCTAGATCACGAAGATCTGCAAGAACTTCTAAAAAATCTCCTATTCTTGTGTTATGTATTGATCGAGATGANGATCTTGGTATTAAANCAAATATTCATTCTCCAGTTATTGGAGTGAAAAATTGTCAAAATGCTGCTGTGAAATTGGCTATTAGTGATCCAGAAGAAGCTGATGCCAATGCTATATTTGCATCAATTAAAACCTATAATGATCTTGATAAAAGTGGACGAACTTGTGAGATTGCTATAGTTACCGGTACTCATTCTGGAGGTTTTAAATCCGATGAAAAAATTCGTAAAGAAATCAAAACAATTATTGACAAAACAAATATTACTGATGTTATTTTAGTTTCTGATGATTCTGATGAATCTGTTATTTTACCCATTGTTCAGGATCTTATTTCAATTAATTCTATTCAAAGAGTTGTCATTAAACATAGTGGAGCTCTTGAAGAAACATANGCTGTATTGGGACGTTATTTGAAAATGTTGATTTTTGATCAACGTTACTCCAAATTCGTTCTTGGAGTTCCTGGATTGATATTCATCTCTTGGGCTTTTCTTGCAATGTTTGGCCTGCTTAGTCAAGCTGTTACTGTGACATTAGCTATATTGGGTATTGCCTTTGTAGTTCGAGGATTTGACTTGGATAGATTAACTATGTCCCTTCCTAAATTGGAATTATCTTCATACGTGNGGCTATTTTCTTTAGTATCTGGATTTTTAGTAATTATTATTGGTACATTTTTCGGTTTTTCAGCTATTTCTAGATCTCCAANGTTTTCTGATTCCNTTTCCAATCCTTCGAATTTGTTATATGCTGCTCCTGAATTGATTGGTACTTTTGCTGTGGAATCTCTAGTTTTTATCTGGACTGGTTTGGGTCTATTTGTTGTTGGTGGTNTGCTTTCAAATTGGATTACTGACAATACACGGANAGTAATACGAGGAGGGGTGTTATTATTGACTTTGATTTTCTTATTCTTCCCAATACAACAATTTNCAAAGATATTGATCGGCGANGGNGATACTTTTATTTTTATTTCTTCACTTATTTTTGGTTTGGTTTCGTCATTTGTTAGTGTAATCTATATGTACCAAAGATATATTAGAACCCCTAGGTCTAAAACTAAGTAGATATTTAAAATTGCTTAATGAAATTCTNCGTAGAATAGGTGTGTACCGATTTTATGAAAATTATCTAAAAAGACAAATCAGTCGTGATGATCCTCCAGTTCATATTGCATTAATTATGGACGGCAATCGTAGATGGGCAAGATCTAAGTTCTTTCCATCCTGGATGGGNCATTTTGAAGGGGCAAATATTGTTAATGATTTGTTAGATTGGTGTCATGAATTGAATATTAAAGTAATTACTCTTTATGCATTATCTGCAGAAAATTTAAATCGACCGTCTGAGGAACTTGATGAATTATTTGATATTATTTCTGCCAAACTTACTGAATTATTAAACGAACCTAAAATTGATTCATATAAAGTTCATGTAAAAGGTATTGGAAATCTGACATTATTACCTGATATTATTCAAGAGAAGATTCATCGAATTGAGGACAAAACAATAGATTATGATGGTCATTTCTTTAATATTGCTTTGGCATATGGTGGGAGATTTGAAATCTTAGAAGCTGTAAAAAGNGTTGCTTCTCAGGTCGAAGATGGTTCACTAAATCCGAGAAATATTGATTCTCAAATGATCGAAAACAATCTTTTTACTTCTCATCTAACTAATCCTGATCCGGATTTAGTTATTCGAACATCTGGTGAAGAAAGACTCAGTGGATTTCTGTTATGGCAAAGTGCATATAGTGAATTAGTCTTTCTTGATGTATATTGGCCTGATTTTCGTAAAATTGATTTGATGAGAGCAATACGAACATATCAAAATAGAAATAGGAGGTATGGTGAATAAGGTGTGATAATAAGATGACTGTAACTGTTGCTGTTGGTGGGTTTTATGGAGACGAAGGTAAAGGTAAAATTGTAGCCTTCATGTCACTCAAAGATTCTCATTCTCTTGCAGTACGTGGCGGTGTAGGACCAAATGCAGGTCATACTGTAAATTTTGGTACACAAGTTTTGAAATTAAGAATGCTACCTAGTGCTGTAGTAAATAAATCTACTAAATTATTGATTGGTCCGGGTGTACTTGTTAATCCTGATGTTACTCTTGACGAAGCTAAAAAATACGATGCTACTAATCGACTCATTGTTGATAATCAATGTGCAATTATTGAACAAAAACACATAGATTCAGACAAATCTGGTTTTCTAGCTTCAAAAGTTGGAAGCACTGGAACAGGTACNGGACCTGCAAATTCAGATCGAATTATGAGAATTGCTAAACTGGCTAAAGATATCGATGTATTTCAAAATTATGTTGATAATGTTCCTGAAATGGTCAATTCTACAATTGATTCTGGTAAAGATGTTCTTGTAGAAGGTACACAGGGTACATTCTTATCCTTGTACTTTGGAAATTATCCTTTTGTTACTTCTAAGGACATTACTGCGTCTGCNATCTGTTCTGATGTTGGTATTGGCCCAAAAAGAGTCGATGATGTTATAGTCGTATTCAAATCATTTGTTACTCGTGTTGGAGAAGGACCTTTTACTGGTGAACTCTCACCTGAAGAAACAGTAAGTCGAGGTTGGGCAGAAACAGGTACTGTTACAGGTAGAACTAGAAGAGCTGCTCCATTTGATTTTGAACTCGCAAAAAAAGCAATTATGTTGAACTCTGCTACAAGTATTGCAATTACAAAACTTGATGTTCTTTATCCTTCTGCTCGTGGTGTGACAACTTATGAAGCATTGGATTCTTCTGCTAAAGCATTTGTTGAAAATATAGAAAATGAACTCAATATTAATGTTAGTCTTATCGGAACTGGACCTGAAGTTTATGAGACAATTGACAGACGGGTGAAATAATTTATTATTTTCATCTAAACTACAAAAGATTTCAGAAACTAATCAAAGTCGCATTATTCTATCATTAGATTTAACTTGTTCTCCAGATCAAATTCTTAAGAAATCAATTTCTATAATTAAATCTACTTCTGATAATATCTGCGCTGTTAAAATTAATCATCATTTATTACTTCCATTATCTTTGACTGAAATAAAAAAACTTATTTCTGTTATTCATTCACGTAATTTACTTGTTATTGCAGATTTAAAACTAAATGATATTTCTGCAACTAATCTTGTTGTCATAAAACATCTTTGGAAAATGGGTTTTGATGCTGTTATAGTTAATCCTTTTGTTGGATATTCTGAAGGACTCGAACCTTTATTAACAAAATCTAAATCTAAAAACAAAGGTGTTTTGTTTTTAGTATATATGAGTCATAAGGGTGCTAAAGATGGTTATGGTTTGGACATTCTTAAACAAGGTCAAAAAAAGAAACTATATTTAGAATTTGTAGAACGTGCAAAACGTTGGCGTGCTGACGGAATAATTGTTGGCGCTACACGACCTAATTTGATAAAAGAAATTTCCAATCTTACTAAATGTAAATGTCATCATAAATCTCTTATTGATATATACACTCCTGGAATTGGAACTCAAGGAGGAGATGCCTCTAAATCTATTAAATCTGGTGCCAATTATTTAATTGTCGGTCGATCTATAGTAAATTCAAAGAATCCTTATGCTATTTCTTTAAAATTAAAATCTAATTCATGGATTTCTCATTAATGAATTTATTTGCTTGTTTTAACAATTTTTTTGAATTATTAAATGTAATCAATTTTAGTGCATCTGAATAGTTTAACCATCTATAATCTTTATGTTCAAATGAAATCTTAACTTCTTTTTGATGTGTTTCTCCAACGTAATATGATACTGTTTTATGAATCTTCTTTTTATTATAATAATTATATTCAATTAATTCGTGGAATCCATTATACACTTCAATGTCATTTATACTCGTTTCTTCATACGCTTCACGAATTATTGTTTCTTCATCTTTCTCTCCTTTCTCAATATTTCCTTTTACAAAATCCCAATGCCCTGATGGGTATTTTAATAATAAATATTCAATTTCATTAATTTTATTGAATAAAATCACTCCAGCTGATTTTTCTTCCAATTTTATATCCCTTGATTATGTAATGTCCAACTCATTTAATATCTTTTTTCTTAATTCGTTTGTACACGCATTGATGAAAGATACTCTCTCTTTTGATAGTATATTAAAATCATTTTCTTTATTAAAAAATTGTATTGATGCCCCTGCAATTTTTGAAATATACATTGCTGGAAGACAATCAAATGTTCTTAGTTGTCTTGACGGCGCAATGTACGCATCAATTTTTCCTGATGCTACGTACATATTTTCGATTATTGCAGAACCCATAATTCTTTGTGTTTTAGTTTTTTCGAATAATGTTCTTGTCTTTTTAAATACTTCTTTTCCACTTTCTGTTCGTATGTTTAAATCTAGAGCTATTAATGAATCTTTAAGTTCATTTGTTTTGTTTGGATTTATTTTTACGTTATTCATTATTGCTCCATTTTCATCTCCATAATAAAAATTTTCTTGAATTATATCAACTACACCTGCAGCAATTATGTCTGAAAAATTTTGATTTTTTGCAATTGCAATTGTCGAACTAAAAAATGGAATTCCTCTAATTGAATTCAGGCTTCCATCTATTGGATCTATTAATATTATTTTGTTATTATTGCCCTGAATAATTCCTGTTTCTTCAGATACTATTGTAGAATTGGGCATTTCCATTTTTATTGTATTTATAATCGTTTCTTCTGCCAATATATCTATATCATATTGAATATCTCCAAATGCTCCTTTGTCTAATTCAATATGATTTCCTTTTAAATATCTTGTTTTGATTGTATTTTGTACTTTATATAACGTTTTTAAAATAATTTCTTTATAATCCATTATAATTATACTTATTATTGGAATTTTAAAAACTTAATACCGAATCATTTTTCTTAGATAACTATGCCAAAGGTTAAAATTGCTATTGCAGGAGTGGGTAATTGTGCATCTGCATTGATTCAAGGTCTAGAGTATTACAAACAAAATCCTGAAGATTCAATTGGATTGATTAAATATTCTCTTGCTGGAATTGAACCATCTGATATTGAATTTGTCGCCGCATTTGATGTTAATGATAAAAAAGTAGGTATTGATTTATCTGAAGCAATTTTTCAACATCCAAATAATACTGCTAAAATTATTGATGTTCCTAAATTTAATTTATCTGTTTCACGAGCTCCTGTTAAAGATGGAATAGGAAAATATCTTAAAGATGTTATAGATGTTAATGATTCTGATTATTCAAATGTTGTTGATGTTATCAAAGATTCTGGAGCTGATTTATTGATTAATTATCTTCCTGTTGGAAGTACTGATGCAACTAAATATTATGCTCAATGTGCACTTGATTCTAATGTTGGTTTTATTAATTCAATGCCCGTTTTTATTGCATCATCCGAGGAATGGCAATCTAAATTTAAATCTAAAGGTCTTCCAATTGCTGGTGATGATGTAATGAGTCAATTAGGTGCTACTGTTGTACATAAAAGTTTGATAAAACTATTTGTTGAACGTGGAGTTAAGGTTGATGAGACTTATCAATTAAATATTGGAGGTGATGCTGACTTTCTTAATATGTTGGAAGAATCTAGGCTGGTAGATAAACGAGAAAGTAAAACATCTGCTGTGCGTGCTATGTCTCCTTATCCCATTCCTACTCGTATAGGACCAAGTGATTATGTTGATTTTTTAAATAATGATAAAATTTGTTATATCTGGATAAAAGGAAGATATTTTGGTAATATTCCTGTTACATTGGATCTTAAACTTCATGTTATGGACGCTTATAATAGTGGTGGTGTTATGATTGATGCTATACGAGCAACTAAAGTTGCACTCGACAGAAAAATCTCAGGGCCATTAAATAGTATCTCTGCTTATTGTTTTAAACATCCTCCTATTCAAATGCCTTATGAACGTGCTAAACATGAATTTCTTGAATTTATTGATGGTAAAAGAGAGAGATAATATTATTCGAGTTTAGATGTAAATTCAAATAATTCATTTAATGCTGAAAACGTCATAGCTACGTCTTTTGTTTTAACTACTATTATTGTATCTGTGAAGCAACTCACTGTGTCTTCTATATTTATTTGTCTTTTTGCGACTTGTCCATAAATTGTAAACACAAATCCAGGTATGTTTATGACTTCGATAGGGCTGTGTACTATAATAGCTGCTAAATTCACTGAATCTTCCAATATTTCTGCATTGTTAAATCTTCTTGTTAGTTCTTTTCTGAATTCTTGAGAATAGATTACAGTTAATGCAGAAGTTGCTTCAGAAATTTGTATAAATTCTTCTTTATTATTTATCATTGCATTTCTAATTTTTTCTTGGCTGCGTTTATTTTTGACAACTGATAATTTAGAAACTCCTGTACGTACATTTATGCTGCTCTTTGATATAATCTCCATAATTTCATTACTAACTGAGTTATATTTTGGGGTTATTCTCTTGATTGCAGTTATTATAGCTTCTTCATTTACATTTGTTTTACTGATTTTCTCAATTTTTGGCTTTAGTAATCTTGCTACACCGCTTATATTTACGTAATTTCTTGCAATGGAATCTTGAATACTCATGTCTGATTCAATTAAATCTCTAGTGATTTTTGCAATTGATGAATTTATTTGATTCTGGTCATTAATAGCCAATAATGGTCTATTATGACCAAAAGGTATTAAAACATTTCTTCTTAAATCTTATTATTATGAGTGAAAAAGCTATACTAGCATTTTCTGGAGGACTTGATACCTCTATATCAGTCAGTTGGCTGAAGAAAAAACATAATCTTAATGTTATTACTGTTATTGTTGATGTGGGGCAAGATGAAAACTTTGAAGCAATTGAAGAAAAGGCTTACTCCATTGGTTCATCAAAACATTATACTATTGATGCTAAAAAAGAATTTATTGACGATTATATTTTCTCTGCAATAAAATCAAATGCACTATATCAAAATAAATACCCTTTGGCTACTGCATTGGGTAGACCACTTATTGCATACAAATTAGTTGAAATTGCAAATAAAGAAGATACTAAAAACTTCTCCCATGGTTGTACAGGAAAAGGAAATGATCAAGCTAGGTTTGACGTAACATTAAGATCTGTTATGTCAGACGCTCAAATAATTGCTCCCGTTAGAGATGAGAATATGAGTAGAGATGAGGAAATTCAATATGCAAATGACCTAAACGTTTCTATTGAAAAGAAATCTCAATATAGTATTGATGAAAATTTATGGGGAAGGTCTATAGAAGGTGGAATCCTGGAGGATTCTTTCGAAGAACCTCCAAATGATATCTACAAATGGATTGATACTGATAGTAAATTGGAAGATAAATACATTGAAATTGATTTTAATAATGGCATTCCGATTTCAATCGACGGTGTTACTGATTCTCTAAAAATGATTGATTATCTTAATGACATTGCAGGAAAACATGGTATTGGTGTTGTTGACCATATTGAAGATAGGCTTATGGGAATAAAATCAAGAGAAATCTATGAAGCACCTGCTGCTACAGTCCTTATTGAGGCTCATAAAGATTTAGAAAAATTAGTACTGACAAGAAATGAATTGGAAATAAAATCCATCTTAGAACAAAAATGGAGTTGGATGATCTATTCTGGATTATTTGTAGATCCATTAGTCAAAGCTATTGATTCATTTATTGATAAGACTCAGGAACGTGTTAATGGTACTGTTAAACTCAAACTCAAGCGTGGTTCATTCAGTATAGTTGGAAGAAAATCTGATAATTCTATTTATGACCAAAATCTTTCTTCTTATTCTTCTTCTTCTGATTTCAATCAGACCTATTCTAAAGGTTTTATTGAAATCTGGGGTCTTCAATCTAAATTCAATGACGGTGAAAACAAATGACTAAAGATATCAATATATTAAGAGGTAATAGACTTTCAAAGACCTCGGATTTAGCTTCTTCATTTATTAGTTCTGTAGATGACGATCTATTGATTCTTGATTCTGTTAAAAAAATCAATATGGCCCATATGCTTATGTTATTCAAACAAAATGTGCTTGATAAAAAAACTACCAATAAATGCATTAAAACTTTGAAATTAATTGATAATTCTTTTACACTAGATTCTGACCTTGAGGACGTCCACATGAATGTTGAATCATTTGTAATTAGTCGTATTGGTAGTGAGATTGGAGGTCAGCTTAATCTAGCCAAGAGTAGAAATGATCAAGTTGCATCAGCAATCAGAATGACATCTCGTTCATTTATATTAAGTATTTTATCAAACATTAATGATTTACAAAACGTTATTCTTAATCTTGCAAAAACACATACTGATTATCTTATGCCTTCTTTTACTCATCTTCAACACGCACAAATTATAACCCTCTCACATAATCTTCTTGCTCATTACGATTCCTTGTCTAGAGATGTAGAAAGATTTCAAGAAACTTATCACAGAGTTAATAAATCTCCACAAGGTTCAGGTGCAATTGCTTCTGTAATTATTAATGTCGATAGAGATTATGTTGCTAAATTACTTGGTTTTGATGGATTAATAGAAAATTCAATTGACGCAACTACTACTCGTGATTTTTGTATAGAATTAATGTCGAATCTTATGTTGTTAATGTTGAACATTGAAAAGATTGTTAATGAATTGGTTCTTTGGAGTACTTCCGAATTTTCCTACGTCGAAATTTCTGACGAATTCAGTTCAACCAGTAGTATTATGCCTCAAAAAAAGAACCCTGTTATTGCAGAATTGATTAGGTCTAAATCTTCGATTATTATTGGAGATCTCGTTGCATCAATCGGGATAATTAAATCCCTCACTCTGGGATATAGTATAGATATCCAAGATTTGACGCCTAGATTATGGAATTCTATAAACAAATCATTATCATCCGTTCAACTATTATCTATGATGTTGAATACGTGTAAATTTAACAAGGACTCTATGTCTAACAATCTAGACGATACTATGATAGCTGCCGATTTAGCTAATTACCTTGCCTCAAACTATAATATATCTTTCAGGCAATCACATCATATCGTTGGAACTCTGTCCAAGTCATCAATTAACTCTAATACAAAATTATCTGAATTAGTTAAGACTGATCTTGTAAAAATTACAAAGAAAATAACAGGTAAAACAATTAAAATTAATTTAGAAAAAATTGATTCACTGTTTAATTATAGTGAAAACGTTAATTCAAAAATTACAAAGGGTTCTCCATCTAATATAGAGACTAGTAGGATGATTAAACTCAGAAAAACACAACTCATTCATTCATCTAAATTTATTAACAAACAACAAAATTTAATCACTAAATCTGAAATTTTACTTGAAAAATCAATAAAAAATCTATCAGGAGGTGGAAATTAATGGAGCAAAAATGTCAAGATTGTGATGCGACCATGCAGATT
>NZOP01000012.1 GCA_002693165.1 Nitrososphaerota archaeon | reverse complement strand
ATTATTTACATCAAATGAGTTTGCCTTAATCGAACTTTTGTTATCATCGGGATCATAACCTACAATTGATTTTAAGATTAACCACGCATCGTTAACATTTCTACAAAGTATTCCAACAGTGTCACAGCTGTTTGATTGTGGAATTACGCCTGTGCGGCTTATAAGTCCGTATGTTGGTTTTAAACCAACAACGCCATTGTATGCAGCTGGACGTAAAACAGATCCAACTGTCTGGGTCCCAAGTGCATAAGGAAGCATACGTGTTGCTACCGCGACTGCAGATCCGGTACTTGATCCTCCGGGAGTCCGATTTGCGTCCCAAGGGTTTTTAGTTTCAGCAGGATGTCCGTCTGCAAATTCTGTTGTAATTGTTTTTCCTAGTAATACTGCACCATTTGCATTAAGAAGTTTTACAACATGAGCATCAGAATCAGGGATGCGTCCCTTGTAAATTTCAGAACCGGCTTCTGTAGGGATATTCTGGGTATCAAATATGTCTTTTAGCCCATATGGTATCCCTTCAAGATTAGAATATAAAGATTGTTTATTTAATTTTCTTTTTTTATCTGATGCAGATGCTTGTTCAAATGCTTTTTCACGCGTGATTAGCGCAAAAGCATTTACTGATGGTTCTGTGATTTCAATTTTATTTAGAAATTCTTTGGTAAGTTCTAATGATGATATTTCTTTGTTTTCCAATAAACCAGAGAGTTCTGAAACACTAAGATTATATATATTGTTATCCATTAAATTATTTCCAAACTTTAGTGGCAATTTCATTCGCTTTAGTGATTATGTATTCTTCGTCTAGGTTAAGAATTTTATGTTCTTTCATTATCCATTTCCCATCTACCATTACTGATTCAACATCATGGTTTTGCCCCATGTGTACCCAATTAGATACTATATCAGTTTGTGGTGTTAAATGAGGTTGCATAAGATTGACTAGTATTAAATCTGCCTTACTTCCCTTGGTTAAAGTTCCTGCATTAGAAATACCAAGAGATTTATAACCATTGTGAGTTGCCCATTGGTAAGCTTCATTTGGGCTTGGATTTCTACCGTCTGTCATTCTCACACGTTCCATGAACATTCCTGTTCTCATAACTACAATCATATTTTCATCCATATTATCTGATCCCATTGCGATTTTACATCCAAATTCTTCTAGGTCTTTTATATTAGGGCTTAATCCTCTTCTAGCAGCAATTGCTGCGTTAAAAGATACTGTAGATTTATATTCTCCTAGAATTTTTTCTTCTTCAGTTGACATACATCTGCAATGAGCAGCTACTAGTTTATCGTTTAAGAAATTATTTTGTTCAAGGTATTTTGTTGGTGTTGTTCCATAATTATCTTTGATGTTTTGAACTTCTCCCCAAAGTTGGTTTAAATGTATTGTGGAAAGAACATTTAATTTATCTTGAAGAGNTCGTATTGTTTGTAATGAGTTTGGTGAATTCATATCTGGAGCCCATGCAGCAATTCCAACAGTTATTCTAGAATTGTCATAATTATGCCATTTTGAATATAAATTAGACATTTGCTCTAATCCGCTTTCATTTTTTTGCGGATCTGATTTAATTTCTCCAGGTTCTCCATAACTTCCTGATATTCTGTCTGATATTTGTTCAGCTAAAACTAAACGTAATCCACTTTTTTGTAATTCGTCAGCATAATCCATAATTCCTTCGGCAACTTCCATCGCAACTGTTGTTCCTGCTTTGATTGATTCAATTGCTCCAAGTAGTACCATTATTTGGTGCTCTTCTTTTGATATTTCTGGCAATGGTCTTCTTGGAAATCCTGGGAAAGGAGGAGTATTTGAAGGAGATTCATTTTCGAAAATCCCTCTGGCTAAAGTTAATCTAAAGTGTGTGTGGCAATTTGCAAATCCTGAGAATATTGCTTTATTTGTTGCATCTACTATTTTGGNATCAGGGTATTTTTTTTCAACTTGGGAATTTTCAATAATATCAGCAATAATATTATTTTCAATAATTAATGANTGGTTTTCTTGAACTGATATTCCATTGTTATAAGATACTATTTTTCCATTTTTTATTGCAGTTTTCATAGATTTCACCTGACCTTATTCCCGTCAGTATAACATAATTAAATTATATGCAAACACATGATCAATATTTATCTTTACTTGGTGAATTAAAAATTTATTGAAACTTATTTATTCTTTTTGCTATATTTTTTGACTATTTCATCAGNTTTAAATTTCCTGATTACATATAAATTCAATGATACAAGTAGGATTATTAATACATATAATCCCAAATCTCCAAAGAAAGCACTGGCAATAAATGAAAGTGGGAAGTATAACAAAAGTTTAATATACCATCGTAAGTTATGATATTTTTTTAATATATTTTCAATCAAAGGTATCTCTTCGTAATAGTAATTATAGTTATTATATATAAATTAGAATAATAACTTCATCATGAGAACNGTTTAAGCTTATGAAAATATTGAATATATTATTAGCATAATATTAATATAATGATTTTATGCTGATATTTTCATATTAAAGTAAGATAAAATTTATTTTATAAAAAATTATGGGACATGATAGAGTTCTGAGCCAGATCCATCATGTCCCTATAAAAATGTGATTAAAGAAATAAAAATGTCTAAAATAGAAATTGCATTCAGAATAATATTAGCAATAATTGTATTTTTTATTCCTTTGGCAATAATTTATTTTATATTTCTTTAGAAGATTTTAAATTATGACAAAACAGTGTTATTTTTGTAATAAAGCTATANAACTAGATTCTTTATATTGTACTTTTTGTGGGAATAAAGATATTACAAAGGACGAGATAGCGGATATTGAAATATATCTGAAAAGAAATGAGAAAGCTAAAAAAGGAAAAGAAGAGAAATAACAGGATTTAAAGATTAATGTTTTTCATGAATCTCTTCCTCTTCGCACAGCTCTCCCGGGTAAATTTCCAGTATGGATACTATTTTGTATAACAAATTGTCCATTCACAATTACCTGTTCAATTCCTTCTGAAAGCTGTCTTGGATTAGCTTTGGTTGCTGGTACATTTACTTTTGGTAAATCAAACACAATAACATCTGCATCATAATTATCTAATATTAATCCTTTGTTATTTAATCCAAGTCTTTGGGCGGGGAATGATGACATTTTTCTTATCCCATTTTCTAAAGTTAAGAACTGATCATCTCTGGCGTATTCAGAAATGATTTTAGTAAAAGTTCCAAATGTTCTTGGACTGGGATGTTCCCCAAATAAAATGGAATCTGAGGCGATCATCCCCGCAGGATGTTTAACAAATTCTGGTAGTGTCTGTGGATTCCCACCAAGTCCAACAAATGATATCCCTAAATTTTCATCAACTAAAAGATCAAATAATACTGTTGTTGGTTCTTGGTTTTTCATTTCAGCAATTTCATTTACTGATAACCCATCNTATTTTTTATTATGTGGTTTTTTTAAATTTGTTAACCATGTTGTCGGAAATGTTTTGTTTATTTCCTTAGCTATTTTTTTTCTTGAGCTGGTTGATTGAAGGTGTTGAATTAGTTTTTCTGGTCCGCCATCTTTACTCCAGTTAGGTAAAATTATAGTTAATGTAGTACCTGAATATGGATAAGTATAACAATCAAAAGTAACATCCATNCCNNTTTCTNTNGCATTTTCTACTAANCCTANATAATCNNNATANTTACCATTTGCTATATTTTTACTATGTACATACATCATTTTTTGATAATAATGTGTTAAATGTAATGGTAGATTGGCTATTTTTGCAATTTCAACTGCTTCGTCATAAGGTGCTAATATATTTTCTGTTTTTGCTAATAATCCTCTTGTATGTGTATGATAAAAGCCTCCAAGTTTTGCAGCCTCTTTGCAAAGTTCGATAAGTTCTTCTGTATTTACATATGATCCTGGAGCGTAATCAAGACCTGTTGAAAGCCCCCATGCACCCTCTTCCATACATTCTCTCAGAACTGATTTCATATTCTCAATCTGTTTTTTACTCGCAGGTTTGTCATTCCATCCCACACTCCATATTCTTAGAGGTCCATTACCAATAATACATGCTATATTAACTGCAACATTATTATCAACTTTATTAAGATATTCTATTGTTTTTAACCAATCAGGACTTTCAGGCGGGTAATCATTTAAACCTGAATCAAGCCATATATATCTTTCTAGTTCTGATTTATTTTTAAAAGGTACGGGTGATATCCCGTCTATTCCTATTAATTCAGTAGTTACACCCTGGAAAACTTTTGGTTCATGTTTTGGTTCACCAAATATTGTAAGACCTGTATGTGAATGCAGATCAACAAAGCCAGGAGAAATAACTTTTCCTGTACAGTCTATTTCCACATCAGCCTGGATAGATTCTGAACTTTGTCTTATAACTGATATTTTATTATCTTTAATCAGTACAGAGCCATAAAATCCAGGGCTACCTGTTCCATTTATTATTAATCCGTCTTTTAAAGCTATAGTTTTATTCATATTAATTTGACCTTATTTCATGAAGAGCATCCACCAATTTATGAATATCTTCTTTTGTATTATAAGCCTGTATTGATATTCTAATTAAATTTTTCTTATTCCATGATGTGATAGGAACTTCAATTTTATAATTTTTTGACAATTCTGCTTTTAATTTTCCCGGATCATCAGTATCTATTGGTATACTTGTCATTTGTCCGATGTATTCGTTGCTTGATATAGGTTGTGTGTCAAGTAAATTTGAAATTTCATTTCTTGCATACAATGCTAAATTATGGCAATTTTTTGCAACATTTACCCAATCATTGTCATTTAAAAATTGTATTAACTTAGGAACTGTTAACACATTAGAAAAATCTCTTGTTCCTTGCCATTGATGGTAATTTAAATAATTTGAACCTGAATAGAGTTTGCTTCCTTTTGGAGGTTTGCCAAATCCATGGCTGATTATTAGTGGATCTATACTATCTTGTAATACTTTTTTTGTGTATAAGAATGCAACTCCCTTGGGAGAACACATCCATTTATGGCATGCTCCCGCATAAAAATCAGGATCAATTTCATTTATACTTAATGGAATTTGAGCAGGAGCATGAGCTCCATCGATAAATGAAAGTATATTGTGAGATTTAGCAAGTTCGCAGATCTCTTTGGCAGGGAATATTAATGCAGTTGAACTTGTAATATGACTGATAAAAATCATTTTAGTTTTTGATGTAATATTTTTTTCTATTTCTTGTACAAAATGTTCTTTAGATACATATGGAATTGGGATTTCTGTACGAATAAATTTGGCCCCAGTTTTTTCACAAATGTAATCCCATGTTATATTCATTGCACCATATTCATGATCGGTAGATAATATTTCATCTCCCTGATTTAAGTTCAGACTTTTTACTATGGTGTTCATAGCTGTAGTAGGGTTGTTAAAAAATACAATATCGTCTCTATCGCAATCTATAAATTTCGATAGAGAATATCTGGAATTTTCAAGATTGTCGTATAATTCCTCCATATATTTGCTTGGATTTTGTTCCAGTGTCTTTTGCCATTCCATCATTGCATTGAAAATATATTCAGGGCATCCGCCATATGCCCCATGATTAAAGTAAGTTACTTCAGGNTCTAGCATAAATAATGATTTNAAATCATTNGCCATAAATTNCCTCATNGCATTAATTGATTTAATTTATAAAACATACTTAATTTATTATACTTATTGAAACAATAAATAATATAGCTTAGACTTTTTATATCAAATCATCGTATTAGATATTTATTTGAAGAGGTTAATTATGAGTTGCTATTATTGCAAAAAAGAAATTCTAGAAAATTCCAAGTATTGTAATTATTGCGGCAAGAAATGTATTACTGCTGAACAACAAATTATAAGGGCAAAATATCAATTAGAACACAACAGATTATTGTGGGATAAAATGGATGAAATAGGACGAGTAAAATTTATAAAATCAGTTGATTTAGCCAAATCAAAAAATTCTAAAGTTGAAAAATATTTAAGAGAGATTGGGAAGGAGATTGAAGAAATAAAATCAATCCGTTTTAAAGAACTTATTTCTGACTTCACTCAAGATGATATAGATGAACTTGCAAAATTATATTATTTTGATGGAACTCCATGTGGTCAGAATATTTGTACTACCTGTACACCAAGTAAATTGTGAATNANATATGAATCAGAAAATAGACAATATTTATAAAAAAATCGAAGCAATAAAAGATGATTTATTAAAATTAAGTCACGATATTCATAGCAATCCTGAAATAAAATGGGAAGAATTTCTAGCAGTTGAAAATATTTTAAAATTATTGAATAAATATAATGTTCAAGCAAATATTATTAAAGATGTCCCAACTGCTTTTACTGCTTCAATTAAAGGTAACTCTGACGGTCCAGTTGTTGCTTTCCTAGCAGAATATGATGCCTTGCCTGAAATAGGCCATGCATGCGGACATAACTTAATTGCTATAACCAATGTAGGGGCCTTTTTAGGATTTTTAGCTTTAAATGGTGATTTCGATGGTGANGTAAGATTGATTGGAACACCAGCAGAGGAAGCAGACGGAGGGAAGATTACTCTNCTTGAAAAAAATATATTTAATGATATAGATATATCTTTATCTTCACACGGCTCATCACATGAAACTATTTTTTGGGATAATATTCCTATGGGTGAAGGAATGAGCCTTGCAGAATTCCCGATTGTTTATGAATTTCATGGCAAATCTTCGCATGCTGCAGCTAGCCCTGAGAAAGGGTTAAATGCTTTGAATGCTGTTATCAATTTATTTAGTGGGATAGATTCAATTAGGCAACATGTTCCAGATGATGTAAGAATACATGGAATAATAACAGAAGGAGGTAAGGCTCCTAATATAGTTCCCGATTTTTGTTCAGCCGATTTTCTTATAAGATCTAAAAGTACTTCATATCTTGAGGATTTAAGGAACAAAATTAATAATATTGCACANGGTGCCGCTTTGATGACAGGAACTGAGTTAAAAATCATTACAACTGATATTGGNTATAAAGATGTAATTCCAAATACAACTATTGCAGGTATTGGAAAAAACATGATAGATGAAATGGATATAATAATTGATCCACAACCACCAAANAAATATGGAAGTGGAGGAGGTACAGATTTTGGGAATATTAGCCATGTTATGCCATCTTATGCTTTCAATTTTGCAGTATCTCAAACACCAGTAACTGGACATTCCCCAANCATGGAAAAAGCTTCTATAAGTGATTTTGCTCATAAAAATTCTATTTGTGTAACAAAAGCAATGGCTTCTACTGCATTGTTATTGATTGAGGATGAAAGTATTTATAATAAAGTTCAGACTGAATTTGAAAATAGAATGAAATTAGTTTGATATAGAAAGTTATGAAAAAAATTAATTGCAGAATTGGAATTGATCTTGGGGGAACCAAAATTGAAAGTATTGTAATTGATTATGATGGCAATGAAATATATAGAAAAAGAATTCCAAATCCTAATAATGATTATAATGGTACATTAAAGTCTATTAAAAATTTGGTACATCAATCTGAATCAGAAACAGGATTGTATGGCACAATAGGTATAGGAATTCCTGGGATTATTTCAAAGCAAACTAATCTAGTAAAGAATGCGAACACCACAGTTCTTATAGGCAAGTCGTTAGATAAGGATTTGGAATTAATTTTAGGTCGCCCCGTCAGATTGGCTAATGATGCAAATTGCCTTGCACTTTCTGAATATATAGATGGTTCAGGAGAACAATATAATAGTTTATTTGGTGTAATTTTAGGTACAGGGGTTGGTGGAGGTTTGGTAATTGATGGGAAAATATTTCCTGGTGCGAATTTGATATCAGGAGAATGGGGGCATAACCCTTTACCATGGCCTGATTTAAATGAATTGCCTGGGCCTGAATGTTATTGTGGATTAAGTGGATGTATTGAGACATTTTTGTCAGGTCCAGGATTAGAAAATACCTTTTATAAAATTACAGGTGAAACTGTTTCAGCTAATATAATATCTGAAAAAATACAAAATAATGATCAGGATGCGATTAAAGCTATAGAATTATACGAAAATAGATTGGCTAGAGGTTTAGCTATAGTAGTTAATATATTAGATCCTGAGATTATTGTTTTGGCAGGAGGAGTGTCAAATATTAGCAGGTTATATTCTAATGTTAAAAATATTTGGAATAAATATATTATTTCCACAGACGAGGATGTTGTTACTCCTATTGTTCAAGCTAAGCATGGTGACTCAAGTGGAGTTCGGGGGGCGGCTTGGTTGTGGCCAGAACTTTAAATGAAATAATTTTAATTAAGTTTTTAAATTCTGTAATAATTAAGATTGTAACTTTATTATTAATAAAAATTGGCATAACTTTTTTAAACTCTTTATTACTTAATATTTAGATTAATGATTTTAATGGTTATAATTATATATTGAAATTTGAAGGAGCTAAATTATGCCAAAGACAGAAGGTACAGAAATAATTGAATTAGAAAATGGTGTTTATGCTAGATTGCATGATGGATTAACTAATGCTGGAATCATTATTGGTGATGATTCAGTGATGGTGATTGATTCTCTTAGAGTTCCATCTTTTGCTCGAGATCTTATACAAGATATAAAACATATTACAGATAAAAAAATTAAATTTGTGATAGATACACATGCACACTGGGATCATGCTTGGGGTAATGAAGAATTCCCTGATGCAATTATAATAGGTCATCAAAATTGTTATAACGAGATGACTGATATTGAATGGAATAAACAATGGAGAGAAAAAGTAGTTAATTCTGGAGATTCATGGTCTGAAGAAGCTAAATTAGTACAAATTACGCCTCCAAATCAAACGTTTGAAAAAACAATGAGATTATATTTTGGCGGTCGTGAAATTATATTAAGATATTTGGGCAAAGCACATACAAGTGGTGATATATTCATTCATTTACCTGAATCAAATATTTTATTTACTGGAGATGTTGCTCAAAATGAAGGTATGCCATTTTTTGGAGACAGTTATCCAGATGAATGGCCTGACACAGATGACAAATTAATTAATTTGTCAGTTGATAAATTTGTTGCAGGACACGGACCGATAGGTAATTATAATGATTTAGTTAATGCTCGTAATTTTTTACATAAATTTATAAAAGAAATTAAAAATTGTATTAATGACAAACAAAATGAAAATGATACAACAATAAAAGTGACAAATTTATTAGAATCTGAATATGGGCATTGGAGAGGTTTTGACAGATTGGATACGGCTATCCCTGATGTATATAAAAAAATGACAAAGTAAATAAAATGATTAATCTGGAATTCACAAACAAAGATTTACATAAATCAATTCAGGATAAGGTTAATGAAGGCTTTTATGAGCATGAAAAATCCCATGGAATTTATGATGAATATGAAAAATTCAATATAATTGCCAAATTAGATAAAAAAGTTGTTGGCGTTCTTTCAGGTTATACAGTGTTTGCAGAAATATATGTTGATAATTTTTGGATAGAAAAAAATCATAGAAAAAAAGGATATGGACGGAAGATATTATTATATTTAGAAAATAAATATAAAGATTCTGGATATAATAATATAAATTTGGTTACAAGTGCATTCCAGGCTCCTGAATTTTACGAAAATTGTGGTTACGACTTGGAATTTGTAAGGAAAAATATTATTAATCCAAAATTATCAAAATATTTCTATATAAAATATTTTGATAATGAATCTCAACATAAAGGTATAGTAAAAGACTCAAATTAATCTTTAATTATTTCCACTGCTAATATTCATTCAATCATATATAATATTTAAAGGGCGCCAATTCAAAAGTATTTGCATAATAAATGGATAATATAGTTACGAGATTTTTAGCACGCCACCCATTATATTTTATTTTTTTGACTATCATTTTAACTGCATTTTTTTCTTATGTTTCCTCATCTGACAATACAATTGATGAAGTTAGTTTTGATACAGGTGGCAAAATTTTTGAATTAAATAAAAAAATAGGTGAAAATTTTCAATCTCCATATCATTTCACCAGTGTGATTTTAGAATCTAAATCTGATGATATATTTACACCTGATGCTTTTTCAGAAATTTTAAACAATCAAAATAAACTTATAGATTTAGACAATAATTTCTATTTATCTAAAACTGCTGGAATAAATGAAGACAATTATTTATTCAATTTGACAGATTTTGAAACTGGCAGAGAATCTACCGGAGTTACAAGCATTGTTGATATAACTGATGAATTCATTAAAACTCAAATGAACATACCTGATGGGGTTAATGGAGTAAATGAAAAACAACTTAAATTTGCATTAGATAAAATTCTAACATCAAAAGAAGGTAAAGGATTATTGGAAACAATTCCACGAGATGATGCTTACACTAAAACAAAAAATGTTTCTAATGAATTAGGTGAATATGACGAATGGTCATCTAAATCATTATTAGTGAATGTGATATTAGATAATGCCAAACTTGGAGGTGGAACGTTCAATGTGGGATTGGGTGGTGATCAAGCTACATTAAATAAAGAATATTTGGGTAGAGAAATAGTTCGAGTACTTGCTGGTAATGAGAATAATTACAAATTATGGCCTATAGCTGTAGATGTAAACCTTTATTCTCAGGAACAAGGTGAAACTTCAGGTGTTTATCTTACATTAACAGTCATTGTAGCTATTTTAATTGCAGGGTTGAGTCTTAGATCATACTATACTGTTTCAATTATAGGATTTGGTATATCTGCGGTTATTCTATGGTTAAAAGGAATTAGTTCCATTTTAGGAATTAAAGGAGGACTAATTGTAGATTTTATAGTTCCTATAGCAATGGTTTCATTAGGTGTAGATTTCGCTATTCATGCTATAAGGAGATATCAAGAATCTAAAATTTCTCATCCTAATAACATGAATAAAGCTTTATCTTTCGGCCTTGCAGCAGTATCGGGGGCCTTGATTCTAGCAGTATTAAGCGATAGTTTAGCTTTTCTTTCAAACGCTGTAACAGGTATTGAAGCTTTAATGCATTTTGGTTTTTCCGCTGCGATTGCGACATTTTCATCTTTCTTTTTACTCGGAGTTATTGCTCCTGTTATATATATGCAGACTGATAAATGGTTAATACAATATAAACAAAACCTTAGATATATAAATCCATTTTTAAGAATATTTGCAGGCGGAATGGCAGCAGGTATGGCCGGAACATCAGTTATTTTGACTGTTGCAGTAAATCCAGGATATGGCGGCTTAGTTTTAGCTATATATATCCTGGTTTTTATGATTTTACCAATTTTATATATAAAAATATTTGGGCCAGTAGGGAAAAGAGTAAACAAAAAAATAAATTCTTCATCTAGAAAAAGAATATTGCCCTTTAATTTTGATGTTGTAAAATTGTTTACTAATTTAACGAATTATAGATACTTAGTTATTTTAATTACTATTGTTATTACTGTTTATTCGGGTTTTTATGCTTTGAAATTGAAGCCGACATTTGATGTAAAAGATTTCTTTGATCCTAA
>NZOP01000011.1 GCA_002693165.1 Nitrososphaerota archaeon | reverse complement strand
ATTTCGTACATATTTAGTTACTTTCTATTTAATTCCGCATTCGTTCTTGTAATTTCTTTTATTACATTCACTATTATGACTTTGGGTTCTATTGGGATACTGAAGAATCTTTTTTCAAAAAAACCCGTTCAATGCGCTTGCCTTGGTACAAAAATTAATCTTCCACTTACTAATGTTACGTTATTGGAGGACGTGATTATGTCTCTAATGTCCCTCCAGTTGCTGAGAGTTATTCTCGCATAACTTTTTTCCCTTTTATCTTTAATAATCTTACTAGATATACACTATTATGGATCCAAATTGCTCAAACCCTAATTGTAAATGCGTAAATTGTACATGTGATCCTTGCACATGTTAAATATTCAGAATAATTATTATCAATCATGGTAATAAGCGGAATAATCTTCGATTTAGATGGCACTTTAATCGACACGTTTGACACACAACTTAAATCTTGGCGTGAAGCATTTGAAAAAATCGGAAGTACATTAGACACCGATAAATTCACCAACAATTTCGGCAAGTCATACAAAGATTTCACCTTTAGCATAGATCCATCTCTTACCAACTTAGACATCGACGAGGTGATACAGACAAACAAAAAACTTATGGAAAAACGTTCAAATGAATATTCCTTGTTTCCAGAAAGCAAAAAAATATTGGAAACACTAAACGAAAAACAAATTACATGTATGATTGCATCATCAAATCCCAGACGTGTTTCAGAATCTCTTCTTAAACAATTTCAGATTGATCATTTAATTGGTAAAGTGGTTGGCCCAGACGACGTGGAAAACGGTAAACCTGCACCAGATATGTTGCTTTTGGCGCTTAAACATTACAACATGTCTCCACAAAACTCGATTATGGTGGGTGACACTTCCCATGATATTTTGGCAGGAAAAAATGCCGACACTAAGACTGCTTTGATACTAAGAAGAGAACATCAGGAAAGCGTCAAGGTCACCAATCCTGACTATATTATAACTAGTCTTGAAGAACTGCTCAGTTTTCTAGATTAGGCATTACTAGATCCTTGAACAATTCCATTTGCTCAAGCATGCTTTTCTCATTCTGCCGAAATGGATTTCCATCGTTGTTCACAAAATACACGGCAAATCTGTTGAATCCAACATCAATAAACTCCTGAATCTTCTTACTAATGCCTTCCGCATTACCGTTGACAAAGTTCCACCCGTCAAATACATCATTATGAACATTTGACTCTTCCTTCTCAAATAAAACAAACAACTCGATAGACTTTTCGATTTTAGGTTTATTGTACTTTGAACAAATACTGTCTACCTTTTCAATTAATNACGGATAATTACTATCTTTTTTACCTCCTGCTTCCCACACATCACCATATTTTCCCAACAACTCGAGTATNCCNGGACTCTTTCCAGCGATAGTGATTGGAGGACCATTGTTTTGTATTGGTGCAACTTCTCGACGTGCACTATTGAGATTGAAGTATTCACCATCAAAATTTGTTTCGTCATTTTTCCATAAACTTTCAATAATTTGCAGACTTTCATCTAAAATTTTAATTCGTTCATTATATGTACGGAAATTAAATCCATATTTCTCACTATCATTCTTCATTGTTTTTCCTCCCAGGCCAACTCTAAATTCCAAACGCCCATTCGAGAACTGATCTATTGTCGCTGCAGTTCTTGCTAAAATNGAAGGATGCCTTATCAACGGAAAAGTTACTGCAGGTCCTAACCGTATAGATTTTGTGTATGAAGAAATTATTGCAAGTGTTGACCAACATTCCAGTTGATAACTTCCCAAGGAATCTCCGTAAAAAATTCCATTAAATTTTAATTCCTCAGCTTTAGTGACAACTGTTTTTAATGATTCTAAAGGGACACCAATTTCTAGACAAAACTTNGCCATGTATTGTTATGTTTTTAAAATACAATGTAAAGTTTGATATTATTAATTATTTGCACTATTGAATTCATTTATCAAACTTTGTAATTGNGGTACACGAATATTTTTGTATGAATCTTGATCTTCAATAAAAATCTGACAATTGCCAGTTGCAGTAGTAANCAAGACTACAAGTTGTTCTATTGGAAGTTTTGTATGCTCTTCCCACATTGTGCCATAACCTGCACACTGCATAAAATGGTCTTCTGCCCACTCAGGTTTTATTTCCCTTCTCTTTGTTTTAAAGTCAATTACAGACAATTTACCGTCAAATTCGGCTATACAATCTACCGTACCTGCTACAGCGAGCTGATCGCTGTACAAACTCATTTCTTGACACTTGATGTTGTTTATTCTATCTACAGCAGATTGGAACTGGTTGAACATTGATATATGCTCATCCTCATGCCCATCTGTATAATCAGGTTTGTTCTTTAGGTAATTTTCACACATGGTATGAATTTTTGTTCCTCTATTTGCTGATTCCCTGGATATTCTATTTGCTTCCTCTTCTCCCACTCGTCTTCTCCAAGCTAAAATATTTTGTTTCTTATGAAAACCTACTACCGTAGTAATTGAAGGATATTTCTTTCCATCCGGTGTCGAATAAAATCTATTTCCATTAATTAAAGTTCGTGTTAACTTTGGTAATTCAAACATCAACATGTCGTGGACAAACTGTTTTTGCTTCTTCACACCGTTATTATTAATAGAAAAATTTTCCGCCATATCCCCTACACTATCTTTAGCAAGGTTTTCTTATTATGCGTTTGGATTTAAAATCCTTGACAATTCCTTATTTTCTTTTCTCCACTCGTCTCGTTGATACAAAAAGTATTTAATTTGTTTGTCATTCCATTTTTTTTCCCAACCTTCTGAATTTAAATCTACAATTGCTTTATTGTTTTCAATTTTAGCCCTATTATCTGCATGCAATTGTATTGCCTTTGGGTATGTACGATGTTCAATCACCAATACTCTTTCAGCTAANGATTCTGCAGTGTCTCCATCATAGATNGGTACTTTTGCTTGTAATAATATTGGACCCAAGTCCACAGTAGAATCAATATAATGAACAGTGCAACCNGAGAATTTTTCCCCAGCTTCAATNACTGCATTGTGTACCTTCATCCCTACCATTCCATAACCTCCGTAATTAACAACATCAAACGCAGGATGTATATTCAATATCCTATTTGTATAATGTTCGACCAGGTATTCTGATAAAATCTGATTAAATCCTGCACAAACAATCAGTTCAACATCTTCATTTTTGCATGCTTCTACCACTTGTTTATCAAATTCTATTCTTGCCTGTTCTCTTTGCTCCTTAGACTCGAATTTTTGGCCTACAGTACCCTGTATGAATAATGTCTTTATTCCTGCTTGCTCCGCTCTATCACGTACTGTTGCATCTTTGTTATTGTAAATCACAAGTTTAATTTCTACATTGTCCAGAATCTTCATATTTACATGATCTAATATTGCCTGNAAATCCGTTCCCCTGCCACTTGCTAATATTCCTAATTTTAAGNCCAATACGAAAACTAGTTATTTATCAGGAATAAATATTTTGTAATGAGCATTAAAGAAAAAAAAATTGCTATTTTTGCGGAAAATGGATATGAAGAACTAGAACTCTGGTATCCNTATTATAGATTAAAAGAAGAAGGNGCTACCGTCGTCCTCATCGGAAGCGGAACATCAACTAAATACGTTGGTAAAAAGGGTAATTATCCTGTTACAGTTGACACAAATATAAANGAAGTTAATTCAAATGATTTTGACGCACTGATTATTCCTGGAGGTTGGGCACCTGATAATCTTCGCAGACACCAGAAGATTATAGATTTTACCAAAGAAATGTTTACACAAAACAAACCGGTTGCTGCAATTTGTCATGCAGGTTCATTACTTGTTTCTGCAGGTGTATTGAAAGGAAAAACTGCAACTTGCTTTATGGCGATTAAAGACGACATGATAAATGCTGGAATTAATTATGTAGATGAAGAGGTTGTTGTTGANGGAAACCTTGTAACATCAAGAACNCCACAGGATCTTCCTGCCTTTTGTAAAAGCATAATAAAATTACTTGCTTGATTATGCTGTGAGCATATATCCAGTACCGTATATTACAAACGTAATCAAAAATATCAAAANCCCTCCAATTTTTACAAAATTAAAGACACGATCCAAGCCCATGGAATGTTCATCGAGTAATGANGATCCAAAAATTTTATGCGGACTACGCTGAATTTTTATTATAAATTTNGATTTTTTCATTGATTTCTCTGCTATATTTGTCAATTTGTNGATAACTTTGGAAATATGCTTGATGGACGACTCTGCACCAAACGGAGTGTAGCCCAACGAATTCATGACCTTTGCAGCGTTAAAATGTGTATCTGTTGTACAAATATCCAATATCTCTTTGTTTAAACTAACTACTTTGTCCCTGAATCCAAGCGCTATGTTATTTGCGTCAACAGAAACAATACTGTGTTTCTTTCCAGCAATTTCAAATAATGCCAAACCAATTCCTGCAGGCCCTATATCATCTTTAAAGTCAACATTTATTTCATTCGAATGTGCGTACCCAAAACTAAATGGTAATTGTGTATTGAATCTGATCTTTCGCAAAATTCTTTTTGAAGCTCTTATAATATCTTCACAATCTTCTCGAACAGGTGCTACACCTTGAGAATTATGCGCGTCAATTAGTATTGCGCCATTGAATCCAATGTTCTTTGCAATCGTAACAATCTCTTCTCTTACAAAAATAGGAAAATCTTCCATCCCATATGGAGCTAATGTTAATATCAAAAACGCATGGTCNCCAAGTGCAAATCCAGTTACAGTAGCNCTGCCTATTGATGTTGATTGCGGTTCTGTACAAGTGTCTCCTTCAGATATTTCCTTCAGGTTTTCCATACTGTCTATATATTCATTAACTGACGATCTNGANGCCAAATTTTGTTCATGGCCGGATATTCCATGAAAAATTATTGATTTTATATTCTTATTACTAAAAAACTGCGACAATTCAAATGGCAAGTTACTACTTCCAATGGGATGAAATGGTCCTGGGTGTATTTCTGGAACCACGATTACCTGTTTTGATTTTTGTTTATCTTGTTTATCAGAAAATTCAATTACTGATGTAGTCAATTCTTTTTCTAAACAGAATTTCTCCAACAAATCTTCAATAAACTTTGGGCGTTCAGAGACCCAAGCCTGTAAAAATGCTTGCAGTAGCAGAATAGGCGAGTTTTGTAATAAACGACCACCTGTCTTGTCTAAAGCCACTAGATAGATTATGGAACTTGCTGGTATTATAAGAGCCAATCCAAACGCTAATGTCTCTTTTTGAATTAATAGTGCAAACTGTTCCAATGGAAACAAAACTCCGGTTTGCGCAAATGGGATTATTGAAAACAACAATACGGGTTGAATAAAGGAGACTAGTATTCCCAAACTTATTCGTTTGAAAAACACTGACCCTAAAATAATAATTCTTATGGATATTGCAGTAAATACTCCCATCACTACCATCAAGTAAAATACTTGTTCACTTCCTAAGACCGAGTAACGGTATAATCCAAATGCAGATAAGATCGCCCAAGCAGTGTTTGGTATTATTGACATAGCAAGCAATCTGCGGACNGTCGCGAACGAATGTNTGATTAATATTATTCGTTCAAAAAGAATTGAAAATAAAAATATTGTTACAAACATTAATGTTGTTTCTATTTTCACCAGAGTTGGTGTACTGGCAAACAATCCCTGAATTAATATTATTGATAATACAANAGCTGAAGCAGTAATTAATGAAGTAANTAATGACGGAAGTGTAAAAAGTAATCTAAATCTTCTTTGCAGTTTGTATGTTGATTCCATTTTTATTCAGGATAAATCTAAATGATTCCTGGAAATGCTCTCAAAGCAATGGATAGTAAAATTAAAGANANACAGCCTCCAAGAACAATAATGGGNGAAAGTTTTATTCCCTTTGCTTCATCTCCAAAGAAAGTCAATAGACCTGCTTGTGATCCCGGCATNGCTCCTTGTTTNTCCTTTTTATCTCCCATTCTAATTCCCTCTATATCCTGTTTAATTTAAATCTCTCTATATTATTNCGCTTTAATCGTAATCCTAATTATTGATTAGGCGTTATATTATTCATTGAAAAGATTCCATTGTCTAAATTGCAATATTTGGTTTACTGAAGAAGAACTAGAACATGAATTACTAGTCAAAAAACGTNCTCATTGTATAGATACAATGGAAAAATCTTGATCTCTATTCTTTTTATTTCCGGTTAACACACACTAATTGATGTCACAAGAAAATCCAAAACATCTTGAGGATATTATAAATTTAAAATCAATNCAAAAATCACCTATNCNTAATTCTGTTCCAAACATCACCATCAATGAACCTCCACCTGAAATGTGTTTTGACTGCAAAGGCACGAAATTATTATGCGGGAAATCGCGGTGCCCNATTCTAGTTAAAGCAGAGTCATTGACTCGTGTCTCGAAAGACATAAAATCAAATNATATCTCTGGTTCTACTCCGCCTGGAATTTTTGTCGGTCGGTATGGATATCCTAAAGTAAGCATTGGACCAATGACTCCAAATTATCATGGCGACACAGAAATTTTAGATACTCCAGAACAATGGTATGGAAAATCTATAGACGAGATTGTTGACTATCGACATTCTCTGATACGTGGTAGTACAAATATTGACATTAATGATGCTAGTAAAGGAGGAAGACTTGTTGAGAATCTTCAAGAGCTTTCAATGACTTCAAAACCTGTTGAATTNGAATTAAAACTTACAAAAAAACCACAAAATCGTTTATCGTTTAATGAAAATTCCCAACCCTTTGGACCTTCTGCACCATTAGATTCTTTTACTTTTGGTACTGTTTCTGTTGATCAACGTATTGAGAAAGCATATTACGATCATGATCTAAAAGCATCTGACGGTATTATCGATCTTTATGATAAAGGTGTGTTGGTTTCTAGGATACAAAAGACATTGAGTGCTGGAACCTTAGGACTAGGAAACAATAGAAAATTTGTTCCAACTCGTTGGAGTATTACTGCTGTTGACGATTTACTTTCAAAGAACCTAATCTCAAAGATTAAAGATTTTCCAACAATTGATGACTTTCGAGTATATGTTTTACAAAACTTGGATAATCTTTACGTTACAATACTCTTACCCACCTCGTGGCAATTTGAATGGATAGAAGCTTGGTTCCCAAACACAACTTGGAATCTGTGGGGAAGTGAACCATACATGATAGGCGATCAGGAATCTTATCACGGAAGGAAAAAATATGCAAGAGTTGGAGGTTGTTATTATTCTACTAGGTTGGCAGTGACTGAATCATTATTGAAGGAAAGAAAACAAGCTGGCGCGATTCTGTTGCGAGAGATACATCCTGGATATATTTTACCTGTCGGAGTATGGAATGTTCGTGAAAGCATTCGTCAACAATTAAAAACCAATTACAAATCATTTGATAATCTTTCTGATTCGTTACAGTTTGCATTTTCACAACTTACCATAAAGAAGCAAAATTGGATGAATTCCAGCTATTTATTGAACCAAGTATTGTTCCAAAGAAGACTTACCGAATATCTTTGACATTGATTTTGTAGAACTATCAAAAAAANACCATTATTTATATAGAANCCAGCCATATCTTANCCATNNGGGGAGAANAGAATCATATGAATCATAGATGGGNNATTTTTATTNTAAAAATCTCTTCCCTATATTAATCAACAAAGTTTATTTTCAGTAAAATATCCAAATAATTAAGAGATAATTTGTCAAGAGAAAATTACGATAAGGTATTTGGTCTATTAGAAAAACATCATCAATGGTTTTCTGAGTCAATTCCATTAATTGCATCTGAAAATATACCTAGTCCTGCTGTAAGAGAAGCATTTATTTCTGATTTTGGAAATCGATATGCAGAAGGGTGGCCAGGTGAACGAGTATATGCTGGTTGCACTTATATTGACGAAGTTGANCTATTAACAATCGACCTAGCTAAAAAATTATTTAATGCAGAGTTTGCNGATGTTAGACCAATCTCCGGTGTCTGTGCCAACCTATCTGTTTATTCTGCGTTTACCNATCCTGGTGACAGGATGGTTGCATTACCNATCCCATCTGGNGGTCATATATCTCATGGGAAAAAGGATTTTTCAGGAACAGCAGGCCTTGTCCATGGATTAAACATTGATTATTTTGCNTTTGANCGAGAAGAAATGAATATTGATGTAGACAAATCAAAAGAAAGAATTACTAAAATGATTGCTGACGGAAACAAACCACGAATGGCAATGTTTGGAGGAAGTCTCTTTCTCTTTCCTCATCCTATGAAAGAACTAAAAGACTTTCTTCTTAGTNATGACATTTTCATTTGTTATGATTCTGCACACGTTTCAGGATTAATTGCTGGTAAACAATTCCAAGATCCATTACGTGAAGGTGCGGAAACAATGACACTCAGTACACACAAAACACTCCCTGGACCTCAAGGCGGTATGGTTCTGTCCTTTGACAAATATGCTGATGATATAAAGAAATCTGTATTTCCAGGCAACACAAGTAATCATCATCTTCATAGTGTTGCAGCAAAGGCGATTGCATTTGCAGAGATGTTGGAATTTGGAGAAGAATANGCTGCACAAACTGTGAAAAATGCACGTGCATTAGCCGAATCTCTATCATCAAAGGGAATAAAGATTCTTGGAGAAAAAAACGGATTTACTGCATCTCATCAAATTGCCGTAGACGTTTCAAAATATGGNGACGGTGGTCACTTTGAAGCGGAACTTGAGAAAGCCAATTTAATTGCAAATAGACAGCTTTTACCTGGTGATATTAAAGCTGGAAGGGATTACAAACATCCAGGAGGAATCAGACTCGGCAGTTCCGAGGTTACTCGTTTGGGTATGAAAGAATCTGAAATGCAAGAAATTGCAGAATTTATTTCTCGATTGATAATTAACAAAGAAAGTCCAGACGCTATTAAAAAAGACCTGATGGAATTTAGAAAGCAATTCAATAAAGTTCATTATGCATTTGAAACCGTTACTGACGCATACAAATACATCAAAATACGTTAATAATATCTTTGATTTTGTTAATATATTAATAACAGTAGTTGNGTATTAACTGGTATGAATTACAAGCTATCTCTATTTGTTTCTCTATTACTATTGACCTCTATTTTCTTAATTCCTGATGTTCNANANGCTCNAGCTCATTCTGACAAAGTTTTTGAGGCTTTTGCTATCGAAGCGCCAGTCATGGATGGAGTAATTAACGACGACGAATGGAAAGACGCAGCAACAGTTACATTCAGTATTCCAGAGGGAGATGCAACTATCTATGTAATGAACGATAGACGTAATCTCTATTTTGCCGCAAAGGTTTCTGATAACACACTTGACGAAATTGTTAATGTTGCCTTGGATATTTTTACAATAGATTTTGATGTTCGACATGATGGAGAATNATTCACCATTGGCGAAGACACAATCTCTATTGGTGCAAGAAACAGATACGGCGATGGATTTGTAGGNCCTGGTCTTGATATTCTTGACGATAGTATAACTAACGTTGACGGATTGGTCGGTAGGCAAGGTAACTATAATCATTTTGAAATAGTCCACGATTTTAATTCTGGTGATGCAAACGATTTGNCTGCAGTAATTGGTGATACAATTGGAGTTAGATTTTTANTNTTTGATCAAAGTGGTTCGGATGTAAGNACCATTTCCGTTTATCCTNCAGACGTTGATCCAAACGACGACGATCAGTCTATGTGGGCAGATATAGTAATTGCAGAATCGCCTGACGGACCTTCAGGTTCAGGTTCTGGAGGTTTTCCAGTCACCGAAGTTGGTATAGTTGTTGTATTATTGGGCTGGGCTGCATACTTTGGATTTTTAGTTAGAAAAAGACAAAGGTCATAATAAGCTAATNATTAATTAGATAGTATATTGAAAACTTCATACATTGCAATTTCACTCGTAGTTCTTGCATTAATTGCAGGGTTTTTTCTCTTTGGCACAAATTTGATTGGTGAACANCCAAAGATATGTTTCTTGGAACCGCTGACTCCGACTGCGGCTGATTTGATTTATTCTTGTGAGGATTTAGACGAAGCGAATTTAACACCAGAAGATATTGATCATGACGAACTGGTTAATTATTCCTTGGAACTCATCAATACTGATCGTGCAACTTACAACCTAAACCCCGTTGTCCTTGGAACCTCTTCTCTAGCACAAGAACACGCTGAATTAAATGCAAATCTTTGCAAGACAACTCATTGGGATTCCAATGGCATGAAACCATACATGCGTTATACCAAGGCAGACGGAAAGGGAGCAGTGATGGAGAACACTCGTGTAATAGGTACACCGGAAATTACGAAATATTGGACCGAAGAATCTCTTAAACAAATCATTGCATGGAATGAATATTCAATGGTTGAAAGAGACGAAGCAAACTCGTGGGTTAATTCTAAGAATATTCTTCTCGAGACAAACAATTACGTTAACATAGGTATTGCATGGAATGGCTATTGTATTTCTATTGTCCAACAATTTGAAACTAATTATATTGATTGGAAACAATTTCCAATTATTACTCATAGNAATCAATTACTTCTTTCTGGAGAAGTTCGCTTCAATGCCACAATAGAACAAATTGACATCTTTTTTGATCCTACTCCAAATAATTTATCAGACGAACAGCTCATGTTTGCTNCAAATACATTTAATTTTGGACACCAATGTACTNTCTCTGAATGCCCACCTAATGCAATGGCCACAGCAACAGTCCTGCGCAATTATTCTGAAGATCTTACAGACAGGGCCTTGGAGGATCTTATGAACGTTGACTCGCAAATACCAATTTTTATAGCTACTGAATGGGAAACAGTCCATAGTGAGGATTCGGTCAGTTTTCAAATTGAGGAAGANGTGACACCACTCACCGATGGAATTGGCAGTGGAGTATACACGATCATGTTGTGGGTGTCTGTCGAGGGTTTCAGTGATGGTATAGTGNTAACCACAATCTCGATATTTTTATAATGAGAANTGCCTAATCCATAATCCTTATATATCTTAGTTACTAACTAAATGTTAGTAACGAGATGATTGTATGAATCCAAAACGAAATAATTTCATAGAAAAAATATTCGAAAATATGTATCAAAGCCTTGACAGTATGTTCAATGATGGTCAGTTTTCATTCCCCCTTAATATGGAATCTGGCAAACCATACTTCTATGGATACACCATGCAGGTTGGCCCTGACGGCAAACCTGTAATCCATGAATATGGAAATCTGGATCAAGCTGGATTGTCAGACTCTTCAGCTAAAGCGATTCGATCCGATTCAGAATATCGAGAACCTATCGTCGATGTTTTCAATGATCAGGATGGAAAAGTGCGACTTATTGCCGAATTACCAGGCATAGTCAAAGACAACATCAAAATCACTGAAAATCAAGGTGTCGTCACCATTAAAGCAGAAAACGGAGAACGAAAATACCAAGCTAGTATTCCAACAGGAAAGAGACTTGATTCGAGCAAATCGAAGACCAAGTTCAATAACGGAGTACTCGAACTGGAAATTCCCGTGAAAAAATCCGACGACGAAAAGAACATTCGAATTGAATAACTCGGACTGTAAGTGNAATCCTTGCACCTGCANATCATGCGTTTGTTAGGGTTACCACTATTTTTTTTATCCATTAAATATATAAATTGTAAAGCCGGTTATGAATTATGACTGAATTTCCTTTTGTTCAACAATTAAAAGAGGCTGCCGACTATGACAAAGTTTTTGATCTGGTAAAACGCAGCGTTGACAAATCAATTTCCCAACATCGTGCAGGGCTTACCCTGATCCTCCAGGAGATCCCAAACCACATTGGCGCATATTTTATTGAAAGCGGAAATGTAATTGTAATGAACAAAACGATTTTGAACGCAATGAAACACCTGACTCAATCCAAGGAGGAATTCAATTC
The DNA here is from genome assembly GCA_002693165.1 of Nitrososphaerota archaeon. The sequence goes on along the minus strand of NZOP01000011.1, from coordinate 1,828 downwards.
ATTTGTATTTTCCATTCTCACCCACGAGTATCTGCATTCATTGGGACATTCGGAAGAGCAGACTGTGAGGCCTCTAGTTGCAAAAATCACCAAGGAGAATTTTGGCACTGATCATATGACCTATAATATGGCCAGCAAGGAGCTGTTTTCAATGTATCCGCAACTGAAGGATCTTGGCCCAGGAAGGGTAAACGACCAGGATTTCGAAATAATAAACAACTTTGACAAGTCCAGTATGTCGTATATTGGATAACATAGTAGTTTTAGCAATACATAGTATACTTTAAATATATAATATGTATAGAATAATTAATGTCAAAACCAAAAACCGAAGAGCAGAAAAATAAAGTTAGTTCAGTTTACCTTGGAGAACAAGGTGAGATTCTTACAACCCTGCAAACATTTTATCCAGACCTTACCCTTGGAAAACTCTTACGTATATCATTAGAACGATTTGCCGACGACAATCAGCTTCTGATGAATAACAAACTGATAGCAAACACTGAAAAATACATTCATGAAGTTGTTGATTTTCTTTATACGATTGAAACCGAGTTAACTAATGGGACTCTGTCTGAGAATTCAGTTAGCATACCGACTCCCTCCAAGGATTTTCTTAAAGAGTTTTCTGGTGCAAATCTAGAAAAAATTTCACGGAAATTAGCCTTATCATTCTGTGAAATATTGCTTATAGGTTCTAAAGATTTTAGAAAACATTTTATCGTAACATGTGAAAAACACGATTTGGAATGGGATGTTTTGTTGGAAATAGACGAAGATTACAAAACGATCGATGAATTCAAAGCACTAAAAGACTATGGAAAGCCTGGCGAATACGAAGAATTATCTAAAAAAGAGTTTATTCGTCATGGGCATTATGAAGGATATTTAGATCCAGACACCATGGACTCGAACTTTGTGTCCGATTATTCCGTTAAAGACTTGATGGATGGCATAGAAGAAGAAGACTGCCCTCTGTTTCACGATCATGATTTATTGACTCGTCTAATTTTACTTGAAAGTTTTCACACTTACCATGGCAAGATAAGTTCCAAATCATCTGATATCAAATCCGTTATTAGAAAACTGCTTAAAGAGATTCGTCATACATATGTAAATGAATTTGAACAAAAAGAACCCGTATTGTTGATTGATTTCTCTGGATCGATCAAACGACACGGAAGGAAATTAGAATATCCTGTCCGAATAGTCTCCAAAGGCGAATATGGATCGGGCATTGTTGGCGCTACTCAAAGAACCCTAGAGGCACTCAAATCCAGGAGCTGAAATAAATGGTCAAAGTGAATGAATGGTTATGGGAAGAAGATGCTGAAATAGAAAGGCTAGAACAAGAACAAATGGCCTTGCGAAGAATTAGAATAAGAAACAGCAAATGGGACATCAGAAAGCTCTGGATAGGTAGTGACCACAGAACGATGGCACTATTGTTAGGTTTATTCGCCTTTTCCGGTTATCTCTATGATCCAATGATGTCTGGAAATCTTATGGCGACAATTGCGATGACAGGAATACTAGCTGCATTTTGGGGCTTGGCATGTCTGTTAGATTTCTTGATGGAACAAAAAATATTTTTGGACGCCAGTTCTGCATTTACTTCTGTAATCGACCGCATTAGCAAACAAACACAAGTTGATAGAAGGAGAGTTAGAGCTGGAATATTCTTGGTAATGACCTTCCTCCTGATAGAGGTTTTGTGGGGTTGAACTTTTCCGTTTGAAATTGACAATGATATTGATAGCCCTTGCAAATGAATGGCACCCTACAAAAAACGGAAATCTAACTCTTGATTCTTTCGCTCCAGCAAGTC
>NZOP01000010.1 GCA_002693165.1 Nitrososphaerota archaeon | reverse complement strand
TGAAAAAATTTCTTCACATTTTTCCTATTATGGCTTTGAAGAAAGACCGAAGTTCTTTCTAATTCAGCTTATTGACAAATGCTCTCATCTTTTTTTCTTTCGTACTTTTTCTTGTATCCCAATTAATGATCAATAGGCAACAGTAGATTGGCCATAAAATGAAGTTTTAAGAGTTATTCTACTTGTTCCTACAGAACCGAGACAATTTATGTTAAATAAGAGATCATTAATCAAATTTTTTCAAAAAACCCCAATTGGATTTTTTGGATCAATGTTTGTCGTGCTACTTATTATTGTAGCTGTTTTTGCCCCATATTTTTCGTTATATGATCCAATAATTCAAGATTATCAGCGATTTACGCCTCCAAATATAAATCATTGGTTAGGTACGGATTCACTTGGTAGAGATATCTATTCTAGGATTATTCACGGTACAAGAGTTTCCATGTTTGTTGGGTTATTAGCAGTTACAATAGCACTCTTGTCAGGTACATTTGTAGGAATTATATCTGGTTATTATGGGGGTAGAATAGACACTATACTTATGCGTTTTATTGATATTTTGTTAGCTTTCCCTGGTTTAGTATTAGCAATGTTAATTTCAGGATTGCTTGGGCCAAGTCTTGTCAATGCCATGATTGCAGTAGGCATTATGTTAACTCCATCCTTTGCAAGAGTATCTCGTGGTTCAGTCTTGTCAGTAAAGAATGAACCATATATTGCTTCAGCAAGAATAATTGGCTGTTCTGACCTTTACATCATTTTTCATTACATTTTACCAAATATTATGGTCCCCTTATCTGTTTTATTTAGTATTTCATTATCAATTGCAATTCTAGCAGAAAGTGCACTTAGTTTCTTAGGACTTGGAATACAACCTCCATCACCATCATGGGGTGGTATGTTGCATCATGGTAGACTATATATGGAGATAGCACCTTGGGTAGCAGTTTTTCCTGGTTTAGCCATAATGATTGCAGTGCTTAGTTTTAATTTTTTAGGTGACGGTTTGAGAGACGCATTAGATCCAAAATTAAAAAATTAAAATTAAAAAATTATTAAGTCAAAAAATATAATGAATCTTTTAGAAGTTAATAATTTAAAAACATATTTTTTCGATGAAGATAAAGAAATACCTGCAGTGGATGGCATTAGTTTTAATATTAATGAAGGTGAGATTCTTGGATTAGTTGGAGAAAGCGGGTCTGGTAAAAGTGTTACATCTTTATCAATCATGCGTTTGATTCAAGGTTCGCAAGGCAAAATTATAGATGGCAAAATAATTTTTAAAGATACTAATATTTTAAAATATAGTGAAAAAGAAATGTGTGAAATAAGAGGTAAGGATATCTCAATGATTTTTCAAGAGCCAATGACCTCTCTTAATCCAGTATTTACATGTGGACAGCAAATTGCCGAAACATTCCAACAGCATCAAAATTTGGATGAAAAAAACGCATGGGATGAAACAATAAATATTCTGANGTTAGTTGAAATACCAGAACCAGAAATTAGATTNAATGAATATCCACATCAACTTAGNGGTGGTATGAGACAAAGANTAATGATTGCGATGGCATTAGCATGCGGACCAAGNCTACTTATTGCNGATGAACCTACTACTGCACTNGATGTCACAGTACAAGCACAGATACTTGATTTAATAAANAATTTAAATGAAAAATTTGGTATGGCTGTACTGCTAATAACTCACGATTTAGGTGTTATAGCTGAAATGGCTGATAGAGTTGCTGTAATGTATGCAGGAAAAATTGTTGAAACTGGTCTTGTTTCTTCAATATTTAATAATCCAAAACATCCATATACNATTGGNCTNTTNAATTCTATACCNAAAGTTAATTCTAAAAAACAGATAAAACAAAAATTAATAACAATACCTGGTGTAGTTCCTAGTCCACATGAATTTCCGGAAGGTTGTAGGTTCAACACNAGATGTAATAAAGTTATGGAAAAATGTAGAATTAAAGAACCTCCAATTAGCGAATTTAAATCAAATGATAAAGATATAATTAGCAATATTAATAATAAAAAAATACAAATAATGGACAAGAATAATGCAGATGTTTTAATAAATGGNGAAAATAATGATATTAAACAGCATTATGNAAATTGTTGGCTTTATTAGTGAGTTTAACTTAATTAAATATTACAAATCATAAGTATGGGTGATGCTTTATTAAAAGTTAATAATTTAAAAAAATATTTTCCTGTAACAAAAGGNATATTNCAAAATATTACTGGTCATATAAAAGCTGTNGAATCGGTAAGTTTTCAAATTAATTCTGGTAAAACATTAGGATTGGTNGGTGANAGTGGATGTGGAAAAACTACAACTGGTAATTTAATTATGAGTTTGGAAAAACCAACTTCAGGAAATATATATTTTAAAGGAAAAGATATTTTTTTGATGAACAAGAATCAAAAAAAGGAATTATGTAGTGAATTACAAATGATTTTTCAAGATCCATTTGGTTCACTACACCCTAGAATGAATGTTGAAAAAATAATAAGTGAACCAATTCGTGTCAACAAGATATACAAAAAAAATCTAATTAAAGATAAAGTTTGTGAAATATTGGAATTAGTTGGTCTTAAAACAGATCAACTTAATAGATATCCTCATGAATTTAGTGGAGGTCAAAGACAAAGAATAGGGATTGCACGTGCGTTAACACTTAATCCTAAACTATTGATTGCNGATGAACCAGTNTCTGCTCTTGATGTTTCAATTCAGGCGCAAGTTATAAATTTGCTGATTGAACTTCAGGAAAAATTAAATCTTTCATATTTGTTTATTTCACATGACTTGAGTGTAATTGAACATGTTAGTGATGAAGTTGCAGTTATGTATCTAGGAAAAATAGTTGAATATGGAAATTGTTCCGATATTTTTTCTAACCCTAAGCATCCTTATACAAAGGCATTACTATCAGCAATACCAAAATCTAAACCTGGAGAGAACAAAAATAGAATTTTACTTAAAGGTGATGTGCCTAGTCCTTTGAACCATCCTAAAGGATGTAATTTTCATACTCGGTGTATTGAATATAAAAAAGGTATATGTGATTCAATATCCCCAGAATTAATTGATACTGGTAATAATCATAAAGTTGCTTGTGTATTGTATAGTTAAAGTATTTATGTACGATAAAATATNATTTTAATTTAAATTTAATTAAATAAATNGTAATTTGTTTTTATTTAATAAAATATAGTTAAATNATANATTATNNTNATGNANAANAATAAATAANAACAAGNANANANATCATGNNTATTNGTTTGACTAAAAAACAAATCAAAGATTTAAATGTAAATGGTTTTACAATTATTAAGAAAGTACTTGATAAAAAATCAATTTTGAAGGTATCTAAGGCAATGGATACAGTTGCTGAAGAAATTTTAAAAAACCTTGATGAAAACCCTGCTTACTTAGATGGACAATTCTATGGAGACGGAGTTAAGTTGCGTAATTGTATTTCTCGTCATAAAAATTTTCTTGATTTATTAGACCATCCCAAAATATTGCCTTTGGTTGTAAATGTTATGGGATGGAACATTCAAAATAGGGATAGTACATTCGACTACAAGTATCCAATTTCTAACAACAGTGATGCTAAAATAATGTCGCATGGGTGGCATTTTGATTATGAAGAGGAATTTTCAGGAACAACTTTGGATGGTCGTATGCCATTACTTGATTTTAAGGTTGGTTGGTACATATCAGACCACACTGAATCTGGACATAGCACAATTCTTCTTGTTCCCGGTAGTTTTAAGTGGGATAAAATGCAACGAGCTACATGGGAAAGCTGGATAGATCCGAAAGACATATTTGAATTACGTGTTCCTGCAGGGAGTGTGATGCTATGGAGGCCCACTTTGCTTCATGGAGTTACTCCAAATCTTTCCAATAGTATTCGAAAAGCAATATATGTAAGTTATTGTCCACGTTGGATCAGGCCTAGTTCATTTCTTCAACAGGATAATCAGTTGATTGTAAATAGTAAACCTATACGTCGTCAATTGCTTGGAGCAATGGGAGATCTTTCTGATCCTCTTGGTAAAGAACCGCAAAAAAGTCCATCGTCTCAATATTGGTTTTCTGATAATTGGAGGAATGTACCATTGAAGGCCTGGGCAGAAAAAAATCAAATTTTGAGAAAAAGTGATTTAGGATTAGGTTTTGGCGTATCAGAGCTTAAAGGGCCACAATACAAATTCAATCAACGAACGCTTCCAGAGAACTTATAGAAACATTCCAATAATAACTTTTCAAAATAGCATTTGCATTATTATTTAAATCTATAGGAGCAAAAAAATGTTAAATAGAAAACAAATTCAAGAATATAAAGTTAACGGATTTACAGTTTACAGAAATTTTTTAAAAACAACTTCTATTGATAATATTATAAATGAAGTAAATTCAGTTATTAACTCAAAAAAAAGTTCAAAGGAAAGTATTATGGAAATGGAACCGGATGAGGATAATTCTGTGCGTAGATTGTATGAGCCTTGTTCAAATTATCCTATGTGTAAGAAATTATCTGAATCAAAGAAATTGTTAGATTGTATAGAACAACTTATAGGTGAAAATATAATGTTTCATTACAGTAAATTAAATATGAAACCTCCAAGAGTTGGTTCTGTTGTAGAATGGCACCAAGATTTAACTTATTATCCCTTAACAAATCAAGATTCACTTGCTGTTCTGATTTATCTCGACAATGCAACTATAGAAAATGGTTGTATACAAATAATAAAAAAATCTCATGTTGATGGAATTAAAAATCACAATAAAAATGGAATTTTTCAAGGAAGGGTTATGGAGAAAGTAAATGAGGATGATATTGAATATATAGAGGCTAGTGCTGGTACTGCGATATTTATGCATTGCATGTCATTACATTCATCAACAAAAAATAAATCAAAAAATTCTCGAAGAACTTTGATAATGAGTTATAGAGCTGGTGATGCATATCCAATTTATTCAAATATGACAAACAATACTGAGTCATCTATTCGCTTAGTCAGAGGGATACATCCCAATGTAGCTAGATTTTCTTTTGAGTCATTTCCCATACCGAAATTTAAAAATGAAATAAAATCATTATATGAGCTTCAAGAACATTCTAGAGAAAATAGAATTCAATGACTTGCACGGTATAAAGCTGTTTATCTGATTAAATAATTGTATGAAAGATTATTATGAATTTAATTATTTAAAGATTATTTATTGAAAAACATATTTACTAGTTTTCTATAAAATATTAACTTTTTTTTAGAAAAATAATGAGCGGCAAATTGTTGGCTGGTGTTGCCAGGGCTAAAATCAATCCACCAGTTGGAATAGGTAAAATCGGAAAACGGTTGTTCGCAGACCCAATAGAGGGAATAGAAAGTGATCTGTTTTTAACAATTGTTATTTTCAATTATCTAAAGGATTCAGTTGCTTTAGTAACTTGTGATCTTTGCGGGATCCCAGTTTCTGTTGTAGATGAGTTACGTCAAGAAATTAGTGAATCTTTAAATATCCCAGTTCCCCACATTTTAGTTAATGAAAGTCATACACACAGTTGTCCGGCATTCCCTGAATATTTTACTGATAGTCCTGAGCAAAATAGACTTAAAGAGGAGTATAAGGGAATATTTTTCAAGAAAGCTGTGGAAACATCAATCGAATCAAAAAGAAGCTTACAACCAATAAGAATTGGCACAGGCTTTGGACATTGTCCGATAGGAGTTTATCGCCGAGAAAGAAACAGTAAAGGTGAGGATGTTTTAGGTGAGGTGCCTGATGCACCAACTGACCCTTCAGTTGGTGTTGTGAGAGTAGATGACTTAGATGGAAAAACTTTAATAACGATTTTTAGTTATGGTTGTCATGCCGTAACTATGGGGCCACGTTCAAAACTAGCATCTTCAGATTTTCCAGGTGAAGCAAGGAGAATAATAGAAATGACAAATGGGGGGATTGCAGTATTTCTACAAGCTTGTGGTGGAAATATAAATCCAATAGGAGGTATTGGGTACGAGGAAGATTGTAGAGACACTAAAAATCGTGTCGGAGCAATGCTGGCAGGAGAAGTTATTAAGATAGCAGCAACTATAAGAACAAATCTTGAGTATGGCGAAAGGACTAAATTAGGCGAAATACCTAACATTCTATTTTCTCCTCTGGTGCACAAAGAAGATAATAAAACTTCTGTAATTAAGGCTGTGGAAGAAAATTTAGAATTACGTTTTGTAAAATTGCCAGATATTAATAAAGCAAAACTGCTTAGTGAAAAATGGGGGAATAATTTAAATGATAAACTAAAACAAAATGCGCCTCAATGGGAAATTACTGTTGCAAAACATTATGTTAAATGGACTAAAAATATAATGAAGGCAATTAAAATGGAAAATCCCACTTTTGATATGCCTGTTCAGGTTATTCGCATCAATGATTTTGTTATAGCAGCAATTTCAGCTGAAGTATTCTTTGAAACTGGTTTATACATAAAATTAAAGTCTCCTATTAAGCATACGCAAGTATTAGGATACAGCAATGGACTTAGATGTTATTTACCTAGAGAAAAGGATTTTCCAAAAAATGGATGGGATTATGATTCAAAATATGCTGTTCCTGATTTAGTTTTCCAATTTAGTCAGCTACCTGCTGCTTTTCATCCAGAATCGGAACAAGTTGTTATTAATAAAACACTTGAAATGATTAAACAAATATACGTTTAAATATTGCTCGCATAGTATTTTTGAAAAGTTAATAAGCATAAATAGTGATCTTTATTTGAATTTACTAGAGCTTATTCTGTCAAATTTATTGTATTAGAAAAATTAATAGTGATGTATTCAAGTCAGTAATATTTAACATTAAGAGCTAAACAACAGTTAAAAACCTGATTCTTGTCTAACATGATGCCTTTTAACGAAGGACTCTAAGTCTATTTGAACCAAATTCATAAATAAAAGATAACAGGATACATATATCTCATTTAGTATAATATTAGAAAAACAATTATAGATATTTTGCAAGATTGATTCAATTTTATTACCCACTATCTATCACTTCACAGTTTTCGATAGATCACTCCTGAAAAAAACCGATGCACGTTAATTTTCCACAAAGCCGATGCCGATTTGCCTTAGCTTATGGAGACATTACACCACCATCGGGCATATATCATCGAATGTGGGGTGCAGCAAAACATTTTCGAGCCACGGGCATCCATCGACCGCTCCGGGCTACCGTCGTGCTATTAGCACCGCTGGAAGGCTGCGAGCGACAATTCATTATCGCCCTCGATCATTGTGTGATGGGGAGGGAGGAAATGAGCAACCTGCTTGATACAGTAAGCGAGGGTGCCGATATCCCGCGCGAAGAGTTGATTGTTGTTTTTTCCCACACACATGCAGCCGGTTTGATGGAGCTTGAGAGAAGTCACTTCCCAGGGGGAGACTTGATTGGACCATACCTTGAATCTTTGGCAGTCCAGACAATCAAGTTGGTTAGGGATGTAAAGAAGAACCTGCAGCCTGCCAACATTGTATACGGCACAGGCCAGTGTAGCCTAGCAGCGCACCGTGATTTTTGGGATGAGGAAAATCAATTGTGGGCTTGTGGCTATGATCCAGAAACTCCTGCGGATAACACAGTGCTCATTGCACGTGCAAACTCGGAGGACGGCACCCTGCTAGCTACACTGGTCAATTATGCCTGTCACCCTACTACACTCGCCTGGGATAACACCCTCATAAGTCCCGATTATCCAGGTGCCATGCGTGAAACTATAGAGGCTTCTACCGGTGGCCCCTGTCTCTTTCTTCAGGGTGCCAGCGGTGAACTAGGACCTATTGAGGGATATGTCGGAGACACTTCTGTGGCAGACCGAAACGGCCGACAGTTGGGCTACGCTGCGCTCAGTACAATTGAGTCACTGCCTGCTCCTAACACCCGTTTTGAATATATCGGTCCTGTCGAATCCGGCACAGCTCTGGGCGAATGGAAACACAATGAATTACCGGAGGAATCAAGTGCCGCTAATGCCTACTGGGGACTCACCCGCCAATCCATCCCGCTCCCCATTCGTCCCGGCACACCAAAAATTGAAGAGGTTGAAGCCGAACTGGCCGAGTGGGAACAGAAGGACACTCCTGACGCAGGCGCCATGGCTGAACGCAAGCGACGCCTACTTCATCGACTAAAACAACTGCCGTCCGAAGAGAACTTTCCGCTCGAGGCTATCGTATTTCGGCTAGGTGGTGCTGTGTGGATTATCATACAAGGCGAACCTTACAGTGTCCTGCAGAAAGCCCTGCGCGAACGTTTTCCCGGGACACCTCTTGTAATCTCAGCAATTGCTAGTCACTGGGGCGCAAGCTATCTACCCCCAAAGAAGATTTTTGACAAGGGAATTTATCAAGAAAGTATAGCCATTGTTGCTTCAGGAAGCCTTGAGATTGTAATTGAAACCATCATCAGCCAGGTCGAGGAATTATTAAAATGAAAATCGAACGCATTGAAACGCATGTTTGTCATGCACGCATGCGCAACTGGGTTTTCGTGAAGGTGCTTACCAATGAACCTGGTCTTTATGGATGGGGTGAGGGTACCCTCGAATGGCATACTCGCAGTGTTGTGGGCGCTGTGGAAGATCTCGCAGATCTTATCATCGGTGAGGACCCCTCTCGGATTGAGCACTTGTGGCAGATGATGCACCGGCAACATTTCTGGCACGGTGATGGTGTGGTGCGTTCCACGGCCATATCAGCCATCGACATTGCTCTTTGGGATATTGCCGGGAAAGTTCATGGGGTGCCATGTCACGAACTCTGGGGTGGTCCGGTGCGGGACAACATCCGAACCTATTGCCACCTTGGCGGTGGAAAAATGGAGAAATTTTACGATACACCTGTGGATAATGCTAAACAGTTCGCCGATCTAGCTCAGGTAGCTGTGGCTGAAGGCTTCACCGCCTTCAAGAGTATGGCTGTGCCTCCAACGATGCCGTTGGAGGGACAAAAGCCCATCC
>NZOP01000009.1 GCA_002693165.1 Nitrososphaerota archaeon | reverse complement strand
ATAGACAAACACTGTGCACTAACAATTGCTGGAGGAGTAGCTGATGCACAATTTGTAATAGATCAATTAAAATATCAATCCAATATATACAAAGTAGAAAAATCACATAACTTACCAATAAAATCAGCAGCGAGAATGACATCGAATTTATTTTTCTCTGCAAATCATAAAATCTCTCCATATTTTGCAGATATTTTAGTAGGAGGAATAGATGATGAAGGACCACAACTATATAATATCGATATGTTTGGAACATTAACAAATGAAGAATATCATTCGACAGGAAGTGGATCTCCTGTTGCATACGGAATACTTGAAGCAGAATTCAAAGAATCATTAACAGTTGATCAAGCTTTGCCAATAGCAATAAAATCAGTATATGGAGCAATATTAAGAAATGCAGGAACAGGAGACGGTCTAAATATTGTAACAATAAAAGAAAACATTTTAAAAGAATATTCTAATGAAGAAAAACAAAAAATTTTACTAAAACTCTCTGGAAAATAATAAGATGGCAGGATTGACTAAGTCACAAGAATTAATGACAACAATTTTACAATCACTCCCAAAAGAAGCAGAAACTACAAGAATAGAATACGAAGGACCTAGAATANCAATATACACGAAAAATTATCAATTTTTAGTTGAAAATAATCAAATAATTTCAGATATTGTTAATACAGTAAAAAGAAGATTAGTAATTCGAACAGACAAATCAATAAGAAAATCAGAAGATACTGTTATGGAAAAATTAAAAAGCAGTATATCTAAAGAAACAGAGATAGGAAATTGTTATTTCGACGATGCTTTAGGAGAAGTAATAGTAGAAGTAAAAGATCCACAATTNTTTAGAAACAATGATAAAATAAATTTACACGAATTATCTGCGGAAATTGGTTGGAAAATTCAAATAAAAAAAGGAGCAGATGTTCCTTCAACAAGTTTCAAAACAATTTACTATGTAAGGCAAACTGAATCAGAGGCACGAAGTCAATTCTATAAACAAACAGGAGAAGAGATATTTAGATCAAAATTATCACAAGGTTCAGGAATTTCGTTATTAAGTTTAGGAGGTTTTAATCAGGTAGGAAGATCTTGTATGTTATTATCAACACAAGAAAGTAAGATTCTTTTAGATTGCGGAATACTTCCAAATGCAAAATTTCCATGGGATTCATATCCAAGATTAGATTGGGCTGATTTTGATATGAATGATCTAGACGCAGTAATTATCTCACATGCTCATTTGGATCACTCAGGATATTTACCTGTACTTTTTAAATACGGATATAATGGTCCCGTGTATTGTACTGAACCTACACTAGCACTAATGACATTACTTCATAATGATTATGTAAAAATTGCAGCTCATGAGGGTTCTCAAGTATTATATGAAGGCAGAGATGTTCGAAAAATGATTCAAAATACAATAACACTGCCTTTTGGTTTGGTTACAGATATATCNCCAGATATCAAATTAGTACTAAATAATGCAGGACACATATTAGGATCTGCAACATCTCACCTACATATCGGGGAAGGATTGCACAACATAGTATATACNGGAGACTTTAAATTTGCAAAAACAAAATTATTTGACGAAACGACATGGAATTACCCAAGAGTTGAAACATTAATCATGGAAAGCACATATGGTGGAAAAGCAGATATGATGCCTTCACGAGAACAAATGGAATCAAACTTAGTTAATTCAATAAATGCAACACTAAAAGAAGGTGGAAAAGTATTAATCCCAAGTCCAGCGGTCGGAAGAGCACAAGAAATTATGCTAGTATTAGATCAACAAATGCGTGAAAAAAAACTAATCGAATGTCCAATTTTCTTAGAAGGAATGATATCAGAGGCAACNGCAATACACAGCGCANNTACAGATTTTCTTAGTAGAGANTTAAGAAATNAAATTTCAAGTGGACAAGGAAATCCATTTCAAAGTGAATATTTTACAATAATTGATCATCATAGTAAAAGAGAAGAAGTGTTAAGAGATGAACCATCTATAATAATGGCCACATCAGGAATGTTAGAAGGAGGACCAGTAATGAGATATTTTGAAGAATTAGCNCCAATTGAAAAGAATAANCTAATTTTTGTATCTTACCAAATTGCAGGAACCTTAGGAAGACGAATAATGGATGGAGCAAATCAAGTAAGCATAGTAGATCAAGATGGAAAAATAAAAATAGTGAATATAAAATGTCCNACAGAAAAAATTGATGGTTTTAGCGGACATTCAGACTATAATCAATTAATTAGATTTGTTGGAAAATTAAGGCCAAAATTAAGACAAGTNATTATTAATCATGGAGAACAAACAAAGGTAGCAAATTTAGCTAGTTCAATATCTAGAATATATAGAATAAAAACCTATAGACCCGAAGTTCAAGAAGCTATTAAAATAATTTAGAGACCNCGCCAAACTTTAACTCCAGGAGGAGTTAAAACTACTCTTTCATCACCAAGTCTTGCTATATCNCCGCCAATAGAAGAAACATATCCATATAATTCCTCGACAGCAGTTTTTAAATCTTGAACATTTTTTTGGGCAAGTGGCGTAATCCTTAAAATAATAATCATATTTTTAGATACNTCATCTTTAATAGTAGAAATTTGATCAATATTTTTCAATTTTATTGCTTTAAGATACATTTGAGAATCGCTAATGGTGGTCAATAAATCAATGAAGCTTTCATCACATATTAATTTAATATTGAGANTCAGGATAAAGAGTCAAAATTGATTTCTTTATAGTTATTCCAAATAGCATCTCCAACATAATGAAGATTTTTAATAACCACGCCAGTATCAAGATCGAGCATCTCAGAAGAAGAATACATAGTCTTACCAATTGCAAGAGATTTATTATGTAATTCTTCAATAATGACAACAAGGTCATCTTGGTTAAAATTATCAGGAATATCAACAATTCCAGGACGCATAATATTTGCACCTTTACATACAAATTGAATAGCNCCTTTATCAACAATAACTTTTGGGAAATTTTCCAATATTGTATTGTTTCTTAAAAATGGAATTAAATTACCTTCGGTTTGGATAAAAATAAAATATTTAGAATGTAAAATTTGAACGTCTTCAGATAATTCTATAGATTTTACTTGTTTAATTTTTGAATCAATATTAAATGAAGAGAATTCATTCAATTGTTCAATTAATAAATTTATTTCACGTTTAGATAAAAATCGAATTTTCATCANATCACAATCATATTTGNAATAAATAATTATAATATGATTTTAATGAAGGTATTTGACGATTTTCTATTGAACCTGGACGTAATTTTCTAATGTGTTTAATTGACTCTTCAGTAGTAAATCCTTTCTTAATAAAATATGCAGCAAAGACAGATCCAGTTCTTCCAACACCTGCTCGACAATGTACTAATAAAGTTAAATTATCATCCAAACAATTAATAATAAAATCAACGCATTCATTAAATTGATCTATAGAAGGAAGAGAATGATCTACTATTGGAATATGTTTAAAAATTATATTTTTATTTAATAATACTTCAGAAGGAAGAGAAGATGTTGTAAGAGTTAATATAGCTTTAACATCATTATCAATTAAAAATGATAGTGCTTTTTTTGAATTAATAAAACCAGAACCAACTAATTTGCTATCAATAACCCATTTAAAATTCGTGGGTTTGGAAAATAAATTGACGTATAATCTTCGGTAAATATCTCCAATTAACATATTCTATAACTGTAATATTATTACACAGACACGGATTTTCCACAGGCACAAGTAGAACTAACATTCGGATTATTAATTTTAAAACCAGAAGATTCTAATGATTCAACATAATCAATTGAAGAACCCTGAAGATACTTTGCGCTAAATGGATCAATAAATAATTTTAAACCTTCNGTTTCAATAATAATATCATCTTGAGAATCTTTATCTTCAAGAGACATNCCGTAAGTGAGACCTGCACATCCACCTCCTGCAACATATACTCTCAAACCAGGATTATCTTTTGATTCATTTTTTGAAAACTCTTTAACTTTATCAACTGCTTTCTGACTAATAGTAACTAATTCAGTTTCACTCATTATTTATATTAGAAAATGAATGAATATAAATTTTTGGAATAATTTTAACTAAATATCACAGGTAAATTTAGATAATTTATCAAGAGTTTCTGAATTAGTTTTTATAACAAAACTAGAATTTGGATTTCCCAATAAAATTGAGGTTCTTTTTTCAAATTGTTCTTTCGGACCAAGACCAGATGGGCAAACACCAAGACTTTTTATTTCAAAATTATTATTCTGTAAAAAACTAATAAAAGAATTGAACATCTTAAGATTCTGCCAATCATAATTGAGATCATTACATAAAGCAATCCAAACTTCAATAATACTATTGTAAAGAAGATTTTTAGACAGTTTTTCGAGACTCATAAAGTATCTACAGTACCATCGTTATTTGCACGAAGAAATGTATCAATTGGCATTGAGAAAATACCATTAGCAATAATACCGGGGATGTTAAGTAATGATTGTTCTAAAACTTTTGGTTCAGATATTTCACCAAAATGTGCGTCAATAACTAAATTACCATTTTGTGTAAAAAAAGGATATCCTTTACCCAAAGTACGCAAAATAGGATCTCCATTAATTGATTTAATTTTTTCTTCAACAAATGGTCTAGAAAATTCAGAAACTTCTAAAGGAACAGGCCAAGTAATTACATCAACATATTTAGAGGAATCTGCAACAATGATTGATTGTTTGGCAGATTCAATCATAATTTTTTCACGAAAATGAGCACCNCCTCCTCCTTTAATCATTATATTATTTTTATCAATTTGATCTGCTCCATCAATAACAATATCAATTTTTGGAATTAATTCTGTAGATTCAAGAATGATACCATTTGATTTTGCAATTAATTCAATCTGCATTGATGTAGGAATACCAGAAATTTTTAAATTTTCATTTTTTATTCTTTTCCCTAATTCATTAACAAATGCGGCAACTGCAGATCCNCTTCCAAGACCCACTAATTGTTCATTTTTAATTTTTTGAGCTGCAATAGCCCCCATTTTTTGGATTGATTCTTCTTTACTCATTATTCAACATCAATTTGTTCAATGTTGACTATATTTAAATCATTAAAAATTTTTAGAATAGGTTTATTCATGATTCATCTACATCGATTTGTTCCAATCTATCTAATGCNTCAAATACATCATCACGGATTTCTTTTATCTTTTTATCAGCCANAGGGACATCTTTAGATATCTTAATTGTTGTTTTTTNAGGATCAATTACTTCATTAGAAGAGGTTTTTTTAGATTCAAATGTNTCNTTTTTAATNANTTTTTTAGAATCAACACTAATAGTATTTTTTTGTGCAATCTTAATCTTAGGTTTTATTTGTTCAGGCTGACTATCAGGTTTGTTAATTTCTTCAATATAATTTGGTATAGAATCAGGTTTAATTTTACTGAATGTATCGACATTTTCAAGTTTTTTAGATAATTCGTTTAATCGTCTTTCTATTTGACTTAGTTTTTGTGTGAATAAATTATTTAATTCGCCACGTAAATTTTCTAATTCACTAGCTTCTAATATTAATTCTGAATCTTGTAACTTATTATCCAATGTTTTGATCTGTTCTCTGTATCTTTGAGATANAACATCTCTTTCTTTTTTAGTAATTCGTCCTTCTCCTTCAGCTTGAAATACACGACTTAATGCGTCAGTATGCAATTCTTTTTCAAGTTTAAGGGTTTTATATTTCATACGAGCTTGCTCAATCTCAAATTTTTCATTTATTTGATTGGAATTTTTTTCAGNTTTAATTGGAATTGATTCAGCANGAANATTAGTACGAGCATATTTATTTAACAATATTGATAANATTNCGCCAGCAAGTANTCCACCAAGCAAAGAAATTGATATTTCTAAAGGCGTCATTCAATATTATAATATGAAAAAACCGGGTATAAACCTTCCGGTATAAGATAAATTATATNTACCGAGTATGCATCCAGTTATATTGTCGTAATTTAGCTGTACTACCAAAACCACAAAAAGAGCATTTTTTATTAGTGAAATGATAAGAATGTCGCCCACATCTACGACAACGCATATGAGTTCCACCCTTGTTATGTTTTCCAGAGGAAGTAGTACCTTTAACCATAGGATATCAACTAGGAGGTGGAGATATAAGAACTACATTATCTCCGCGAACAATTATTGTGCCCAAATCATTGGTTTTATCATCGTCTAAAACCTCTTGTGAATCATCAAGAGTTAGATTCATATGTTGATCAAATCCTTGAAGAGAACCTCTAATAACTTTTCCGCCTTTTAACTTAATTAAAACGATTTTACCAAGGCTTTCTTCGAGTACTTTTACAGACATATCAACATGAGACAATCTTAATCACTCAGATAGAAATTAGTATAACAATTATTTAAATGAATAATTAAAAAATAAAAAGGCCTTAAATTTGAAGTTCGTGAATAAATAATATTGAAAATTTACACAAAAAAAGGAGACAAAGGTGANACAAATCTCTTTGGAACAAATAAAAAAATCAGTAAAGCTTCAAAGAGAGTTAAATCATATGGAGAAATAGACGAATTAAATTCATTTATTGGATTAACTATATCTAGAAAAGAACTATCAACAGATTTTAAGAAACATTTTATCAATATAGAAAAAGAATTACAAAAAATTCAAAANGATTTGTTCATAATTGGATCAAACTTAGCAACAACAAAAAAAAGTAAAGAAATAAAGAAAATCAGTAAAAATGACATAAATAGATTAGAAAAATTAATAGACAAATATTCAAAAGAATCAGACCCGCTAAAAAATTTCATATTACCAGGAGGTTCGACTTTAGCTTCTTTATTTCATATATGTAGAGCAATTTGTAGAAGAGCAGAAAGAAAAATTGTTGAACTAAGTGAAATGGAAGAAATCAATAACAATATAATTCCATATTTAAATAGATTATCAGANCTATTTTTTACACTTGCAAGAGTAGCAAATAAAATATTAAACATAGAAGATACTAAATGGAAACAATAGATTTATTCATGAGAACTAAATTGGTTCTTTTTTTAAAACCTAGATTGGATAATATACTTGATTCGTCAGAATTAGTTTCAGGAAAACAAAAAAGTTTTGAGGAAATGAATTCTGGAAAAGATGTTTTAACATAAGATAGTGAATTTTTTATTTCTTCANATTGTCCTTTAACAATAAATAATTGAGAATGATCTTCATGACCATAATTATTAGTTTTTTGAAGTANTAATAGTGAATNAATATGTCCGGAATTACTGGAAATAATTGCAATTCCATTTTTCAAATATTCTTTAATGGAATAAGAATTAACAGACCACCATCTCCACCAGATAGGAATATATTTTTTAGTTGTGTCCATATGCTTGAATATAGATGAAATTTCATCATAATCATTTATGATCTTTACATCACTCAAAGTAGATAATTCCTCTATATCATTACAATCAATGTACATATATTGGCAATAATGAGATTCGTTAAAATTTAGATTTTTGAAAAGAGATATAGATTTAGTATTTTCAATTGATGTAGTAAGACGAATATTATCAATTTGTTTTGATTGTACAGTAGTAATCAAATCTTTTATCAGATAGTTTGCTATACCTTGATGACGATATTGTTCTTTAACTCGTAAAGATTCTAACCATATTTCAGAATTAAAANTATAAACATGATAAACTGCNACAATTTCATTTTCTAGATCGGCAATGATAAAAGAACTATTACTATTATTTATCCAATCATTCCATACTACTGGAAGATAATCNTTTCCATTCCAGATATTTTTACATAATTCAGAAATCTCAGATTTGTCTTTTAAATTACCTTTACGAAGTGTAATATTATCTAAAATTTTGCTCATATTAATAATGATTAATTAGTTCATTATAGATATTCTTGAATTTTTTCCTCGAGGATTTCTTGAGTAACTGCACCTACAATAGAATCCATGATTTGTCCATTTTTTATAACTAAAAAAGTCGGGATAGAACTAATTCCATATTTAGAAGGAGTAATTGGATTNTGATCAACATTAAGTTTTGTAAACAACACCTGATTTTCATATATAGAAGATAATTCTTCAATGATAGGAGTCATTGCTTTACAAGGACCACACCAATCAGCCCAGAAATCAACTATTACAAACGAGTTATTAGATATTATTTGGTTAAAGTTNTTGTCATCAATAATTTTAGGAGAAATTGTTTGCATATCGATCTTAAGACAAAATAATGTTATAAGATTTTTGGTTCAAAATATNAAATAACAACTTTTATAGANGTTAGTGAGTTTCTTAGTTTGCCGGGATGGCAGAGTGGTCTTCAATTAGAACACAATAATGCGCGGATCATGAAAATGAGCGTAGGCCTTGAAAGCCTGTGTCCCTCGGGACTCGTGGGTTCGAATCCCACTCCCGGCGTATATAATTTATTTAGTAGAAAGATTAACTTCTATGAAAACATCTTCAGGAACTTTAAGNCTCATCAGCTGTCTCATAGT
This sequence comes from Nitrososphaerota archaeon, assembly GCA_002693165.1. The sequence continues at coordinate 4,965 of NZOP01000009.1, read as the reverse complement.
TCGATCATCAGCGTCTAAATCAATAAGTCGTCTATGTATCCTTAATTGCCATCTATCAAAAGTACTGGTTCCATTTCCTGAAGGTGCTTTTCTAGTAGTGATTTTAAGTCGTTTTGTTGGTAAAGGTTGAGGACCTCGTATACGAACTCCAGTTCNATCGGTTATTCCTCTAATTTCTCCACAAACCTTTTGTANATTAGGNAAATTACTACTAGTTAATTTGATTCTTGCTGATTGACCCATATTATTCTATTATTATAATCANGGAACTATTTGAATTTTCCATTAATAGAAAAGAAGATATAAGAAGTGTGTCAATTTACTAAAATTATGTTAAAAGCTGTATTATTCGACTTAGACGGAACAATTATTGATTCCAATAACGCTATTTTTGAAACATATAGACAAGTAAGTCTAAGATTAAACAAAGAACCCCCTACAATAGATACACTAAGAGANCTACTAGGTCAACCATCACATATCAATTTNAAGNTATTATTTGGAGAGAATGAAAAAGCAAGACCAATTTATAACGAAGTAGTCAAAAAAACACATGAAAACCTACCTACACTACCATATGTGAATGAAACATTAAAAAAAATCAATTTACCAATGGGAATTGTAACGTCAAAAAGACAAGAAAATGCATTAGAAGTNTTAGGAGAATTAAATAAATATTTTAGTGTAATAATCACGCCTGAACAAACTATTAAACAAAAACCAAATCCGGAACCAATATATGCAGCATGTAAAAAATTATCAATAAAACCTAAAGAATCAGTATACATTGGCGACACAATAAGAGATTATCAAACTGCAATAAATTCAGGAACAGAATTNATTGCATTAATTGATAAAGGATCAACAGAAAAACAATTCAATAAAGTTGGAGCAAAAAACCANGTTACTTCATTTAATTTAATTCCGGATATAATTAAAAAATTATAAAAAATTTCAATAACAAATTTTATTAGTTAATAAATCATAACATAATTAATGCCATTTGAAGTAATTTGTGAAAATTGTGGTCATANAATATATCAAGGAATGGAACTAAAATACGTAAATGANATGATTCGTTCAAATGATGGAAAATGNAGAAGTTGTAATGAAGTTTTTTTAAAAAAAGATTTTATAACAAAAATTATTCAAAAAACAAATTAAAAATCTAAATCAGATAAACCTTTTATAAATATACATTTGTCTAAACCAACAGAAAACGATTGATTAGAAATATCATCNTCNGTTAAAATAAAGCCACCATCACGAACTATAACAATAGGAATAGATTCATCACATTCTCCCATTAATATTTGCGAAGCAGAACTCAAATTATCTGCTATGGCTTTTTGTGTAACTAGAATAGAATTTCCAAAAAGATCATTTTTACCTCGCTCATCTTGAATAGGATTTATTCCTNCACAAGCAATTGCAACACCAGTAGTTCCAATTCGAGTAGGCATCAATCTACTGTCAGTAATTATAACCCCGAGTTTAATTTTAAAAAGATTTTCTAATTCTTTTTTAATAAATTGAGCAGATTGTAATGGATTTTCTGGATAAAGAATTGCATATCCAGGCATTATATTTGAAGTATCAATTCCTGCATTTGGAACAACAATGCCATTTTTAAAAGTTAAAACAAAACCATCAGATCCAGAAAAAATTTTATCCGATTCTTCATAGATTAATTCAGATAATTGAGGATCAATATTATATTTATTTGAAAGATCTAATGCTTNAGAACTAACTTTAATATTATTCAAGTTTTTATACCTTCCTTCTGAAAGTGCAATAAATTTACTAGAGATAGTCAATACATCTCCATTTTGTAATTGTTCTGAATTAATTGTCAACGANTCAGAAATACATTTTATTATATTGAATTTAGATTCTTTACGAGAAACTTTTAAGGGTATTAACTTAATCGACNTCAAATCAATTAGCTATTTATCAATTATTAATTATATATTTATTCCAAAATCTGAAAGATAACGTCAATTTCTACTGCAGAATTAAGAGGTAAAGAGTTACTTCCAATAGCTATACGTGAATGTTTACCCTTATCTCCAAATAATTGACCAAATAAATCAGAGGCCCCATTAATTACTTTTGGTTGATCAGTAAAATCGTCTATGCAATTAACATAACCAGAAACTTTTACTATTCGATGTATTTTATCCAAACTACCTAATTCAGATTTAATAACGCTCAATGCATTTAATGCNCAAATTTTTGCACATTCATAACCATCCTCAGTTGTAAGATCTTTACCAAGTTTACCAGTACGAAGTTGATCATTAACAAATGGAACTTGTCCAGAGATAAANACNAGATCGTGTATTTTTACTGAAGGAATATATGAACCAGCAGGTTTTGGCATACTTGGGAGTGTTAATCCCATTTCTTTGAGTTTATCTTCAATCACAATAAATACTGAACAAACAGAGAATAATAAGTTTGTAGTCGAGAAAGTAAATATAGCACTTCATAGTAAATACATTTGTAATACCAATATGGTAGAATTAACTCACATACTTTCTCTAATTATACTAATAATTTTATCAGCTATNTCATCAGGAAGTGAAACTGCATTAGTATCACTTAGTGAAATCAAAGCAAAAACACTACACGATCAGAAAAAAAGAGGTTCAAAATCACTACTAAAATTAAAAAAAGAACCAAAAAAACTAATAATAACTATACTAATTTTAAACAATTTAGTAAATATCAGTGCAGCAGCTATAGCAACCATGATTTCAATTCAANTATTTGGATCTANAGGAATTGGAATTGCAACAGGAATAATGACAATAATTATTTTAATATTTGGAGAAATTACGCCAAANTCNTATGCTACCATGAACAATGAAAGATTTGCTTTAATTATGGCACGACCAATTGAAATTATTTCAATAATATTAACGCCAATAACNATCCCNTTAATGAAATTATCAGATTTCTTAACAAGATATGATAAAAAGAATAATATTCCAACAGTAACAGAAGAAGAAATAAAAATAATTCTTGATGTAAGTGAAAAAGAAAAAATTATAGAAAAACATGAAAAAGAATANATCAGAGGTGTATTAAAATCAGGNGAAACAACTGCAAGAGAAGTAATGATTCCAAGAAAAAAAATGTTCGTATTGGANTCGAATATGTCGATAGGCGATGCNATAAAAGCTATGATTAAGAGNGGATATACAAGAGCACCTGTGATAAAAGATTCACGAGATAATGTCACAGGAATAGTACATTTAAAACAACTTTTAGTAGCAAATCAAGAAGGTCAGGGNAAAAAAAATATTTCNCATGTATTAAGAANACCAATATTCCTATCTCAAAAAGAGATAGTAGGAGAACTAATACTCGAACTTCAATCCAAAAGAGAACACATGGCCATAGTAGTAGATGAATTTGGAGGAATTGAGGGGCTATTAACACTAGAAGATCTAGTCGAAGAGATTTTAGGNGAAATAACAGATGAAAGTGAAAATTTATTCAAATCAATCAAGAAGATAAACAAAGATACAATTTTAACACATGGAGAAACAAATATTCAAGAAATAGAAGAATTTTTCAAAATAGAAATAAAAGGATTTANAGAAGAATCAAACGTAAATGGAATATTACACAGTCTATTAAANGATCTCCCAAAANAAGGAGATAAAATAAAAACAAACGGATTATCATTTGTAGTAGAAGAACTGAGTGAAAATGTAGCAAGTAAAATTAGAATAACAAAAAATAAAAAATAGATTGCTTATAAATTAAATTAAAAAGAATATATTTTATTAAAATTAAAAAAGAACGACAGAATGTGAACTTTTATGATGTTTTCATAGAAAATTTATCAGAACTAGGATATCTAGGAGCTGTAATTGCAGGTTTCTTAGGATCAAGTACATTATTCTTTTCTATTTTTCCTTCGTTCATAGCAATTCCAATAATTGGTTCACAATTAAATCCATTATTTGTCGGAATCTTTGCAGGATTAGGTGCAGGTATAGGACAATTTCTTCATTACTACATCGGAGTAGGAGGAAGAAAATTATTATCCAAAAAGAAAAACATAATAAAAAAAATANATATGTCAAAAGAGAAAAATGAAAAATGGAAAAAGAGAATTGATAAATACGGCGTCGGATTAATTTTTCTGTTTGCAGCTACACCTCTAACACCAGATGACATATTATGGATACCGTTAGGAATGATGGGATATCCAAAAGTTCGTGCATTAATTGCTGCAATACTTGGTAAAATTGCATTAAACTTGTTATATGCATATGCAGGTTCATTTGGTTTAGAATTTTTATTAGAATTATAATAATGCCGGGAGTGGGTCTTTCGTAATTATTTCGAACCCACGACCTCCAGATTATGAGTAACGCCCTATTTGTATGGAGGCTGGCGCTCTAACCAGGCTGAGCTTTCGAGTAATCAAACCCCGGCTAATTTCCCCGGCATATACTAAAAAATTTCTGTCCNTAATAAATTAATAATATAAAGAAAAAAAAGCTAAAATAAAGAAAATCTAGGTTATAGAAAAAATATCCAATATATCTATTTTATATTTAACAATGACATAAGTANATTATGGCAAATAAATCGGGGAGTAGTATTCCACAAAACTACATAATTCTCGGAATAATTGTTGTGGCAGTCCTTGCCGTCGGATTATATTCGATGGGCGGACTAGGTGGAGATTGTGTCGTAAAACTAGGACACATATTACCAACTAGCGGTCCATTAGCAGCATATGCTGGTGGTTTCCAAGCAGGAGTTCAAGCTGCTGTGCAGGAAGCCAATGATAATGGCGGAATAGATGGCTGTACNGTANAACTAATCGAAGAAGATTCACAAACAGATCCAGCTGCGTCAGCAGCTGCAGCAAGAAAACTTGTTGAAGTAGATCAAGTACATGCAATTGTAGGAGTCTATGCTAGTTCATCAACACTAGCA
>NZOP01000008.1 GCA_002693165.1 Nitrososphaerota archaeon | reverse complement strand
TAAAACCTGTAGCAAGATCTGAACATGGTTACTTAATTTGGGGTCCCGGTAAAGATGGCGCTGCTGCCGAAAGCGATGAAGTAAAATCTGCATACGAAGCAGCTGGAGAAAAATTCGAACCATTAGGTGTTCATGGTACTTATGTAGCAGTTGATTTTGACGATTGTGTTGCAGATGGCGCATGTCTGCCTGCTTGTCCAGTTAGTGTTTTTGAATGGACTAAAAATCCTGGTTTTAGTGGTACTGAAGAAAAACTTGATCTTACTGATAAAGCAGCACCAGTTCGTGAATCTGATTGTATTTGGTGTATGGCTTGTGTTACTGTATGTCCTACAGAAGCAGTCANAGTTGACGAATCATTAGTTTCTGTAGCAGAAAATGCCGAAAGCAGTCTTGATGAATAATCAGGTCATTTAAATGTCACAAACCTTCTCTGAAGAAGATATTTTAGAAGCCGTATCTGAGGTAGTAGATCCAGAAATTAATGTACCTATTTTAGAAATGGGNGAACCAAANGGACTTGTAGACGAGGTTGTTATTGGNACTGATAATTCTATNGAACTAAAATATCATGCTACAACTCCTTATTGCCCTCCAGTTTTTGCTTTACAAATATCTATGGATATAAAACGAAGTATTGAAAAAATGGAAAATATTGGACCTGTTACAGTAATTGTTTCAGGACATTCTATGTCTAAACAAATTAATGATAAAATAAATGAAAAATAAATATTAAGGCATGTATACTTTTTCGTATATTCCTGCATTAAATGACAAACATTCTTGATGTATCCAACCTGCTTTGATTACTTTTCCCTTACTAATTCCTTCATTCCAGTAAGTTCTTCTACCACCTTCTACTTGTTGTCTNGTGATTATTTTATCACACATTACACAAATTACTAAATTTTTAATATCTTCTTTCTCATGCTCATTTATTTGATTTCTTTTTGAAGGAACTTTTATTACCCCGTCTAATTCATCCAACCATCTTCTTGATTCTGGTTCCCAACGTCTGACTGGTAATTTCAATATACTCTAAATATTTATTCGACTATATATTGATTATTCTTATTATCCAAGAAATATTATTTTATTAGTCAATCTTTTTACATAGTGAATAATCCTATGAAATATGGAAGAAAAAAATTCAAAGATTGATTTTCTTATATTTCCATTTTTGTGGCTCTTTAAAACACAACAAGGTAACAGTTTGATGGATAGACTTGCACAGTATAGGATTATATCTTTTCTTAGTTATTTTTCTTTAATNTTGATGCCAATCTTTTCTATTATTGCTATTCTGGTATTATTACTTACTGTATCATTATATTTGTCCTTCTCTGAAGTTCGTGAAATCGCACGTGATGTTGGACCTCAAGGGGCTTTATTAATACCTGGATTAAATCCTTATTTACCTATTGTTTATGGTTGGATTGCTATTTTTATTGGAATTGTCATTCATGAACTTTCACATGGAGTTGTTGCTAGGAATATTGGNGTTCCTGTTAAATCTGCAGGTTTGATGTTTTTTGTATTACTNCCAATTGGAGCATTTGTTGAAGTTGACGACGAAAAAATGGATTCTATTTCATTTAAAAAAAGTGGACGTATTATAGCTGCTGGTTCTGGAAGTAATATTTTGGTTGCATTCTTGTCATTACTTTTGTTAGTTGGCGTAGTTAACACAATGCAACCTGTAGCTCAAGGTATAGCTGTTGGACAAATATTTGCTGATTCTCCTGCACATGAAGCAGGTATACTTCCNGGGGATATNATAACTCATTTAAACCAAGTTCCTACTCCTGATTCTGCTGTTTTTAGTTCAAATTTTGATAATTTTGGCCCTGGTGAAGAAATTGTTCTTACNGTTCAACGCCAACATCAGCAATATGACTTTGAATTAATACTATCTACTCATCCTGATAATCAAGATCTTCCCTTTATTGGAGTTGTTCGTCCTCCTGTTGATATTAATAATTCTCTTGAAATGTATCAATCTGGATTGGGNTTGTCTACAAATTTTCTCTTGTACTTGTCTTTTCCTACAAGTTCGAGTTTTTTAATTCCTTTTTCTGATTCAATGCAAAAATTTTATACATCTAGTCTTGGTGACCAATACGTTGTATTATCTAATTTATTTTTCTGGATATGGTTCATTAATTTTAATTTAGGTATCTTTAATGCATTACCTTTGGGACCTTTAGATGGAGGTCAGGCATTTAAACGTGGATTAAAATCTTTTACTAAAAATAAACTTTCAGAATATCAAATTANTCTTATTGCTAGATTTGTTACCTTGTCTATTGTTTCNTTATTACTTATGATGTTTTTACTTCCTTATCTTTTATAATTATATAACATATGATTCGCCATAGTCTTTTTGTTCTTGTGTTTGTGTATCTATATTTATTTTCATTCCATCTAATGCATATTTTGCTACTTTATNATCAATTTCTTTTGGCATATTGATTAATCCTTTTAGTTTATTGTGGTCTTGTTTAATTTTTACTGCTCCTAAAAGTTGATTTGAGAATGACATTGACATTACTTCAGGTGGATGTCCTTCTGCAGCAACTAAATTAGCTATTCTTCCTTTTGCTATTAGTACTAATTTATTACCATTTTCTAATTCATATTCTTCTAAATTCTCTCTAATTACTCGAACATTTTTTGTTATATCTTGTAAAAATGCTACATCTATTTCTAAATCAAAATGTCCTGCATTAGCTAATATTGCCCCATCTTTCATATTTTTTATACTATTTTTGTCTATTACATGCTTCTGCCCTGTAGCAGTAATAAAAATATCAGATTCTTTCGCTAATTCGATAATTGGTTTTACATCAAATCCATCCATAACTGCTTCTATTGCTCTAATTGGATTAATTTCTGATACTGAAACTATTCCACCTAATCCTTTTGCTCGAGCTGCTATTCCTCTTCCTACCCAACCATAGCCACAAACTGTTATTTTTTTACCTGCCATTAGTAATGCTGTTGATCTCAATATCCCATCAAATGTACTTTGACCTGTTCCATACCTATTATCAAATAGATGTTTTGTGTATGCATTATTTACTGCAATGATTGGATATTTTAATTTCCCACTCTTTTCTAGAGCTTCTAATCTCACGACTCCTGTTGTTGTTTCTTCTGTTCCTCCAATAATTTTTAATTCATTAAATTCATTTTTCTCATGACATGTAATATGTGCGTCCGAACCATCATCCATAATAATTTCTGGTTGGGCCTTTAATATATCATCTATACACTCTTGATATTCTTTATCATTTTGACCTCTCCAAGCAAAAACATTTATGCCTTCTGAATCTAAGTATGCNGCTATATCGTCTTGTGTTGATAATGGATTCGCTCCTGCTAGATAAACATCTGCTCCTAGTTCCTTTAGCCCCATTGCTAATACTGAAGTTTCTTTTGTTACATGTAGACACACAGCAATTTTGGTCCCATTAAAAGAAAAATTTTTTGCAGTATTGTTTATTGTTGTTACTAATGCTGGCATATTATTACGTGCCCATTCGTACGATTTTTTACCTTGTTCCGCTAATTCTTTGTGTGTAATTTTGCTCATGATTATATTCATTTTAGTCGATATTAAAAAATATTTTCTATTTAATTAAATTGCCTCATCTAAAGCATGAGNGCATAGACAATCTCTTTCTGACTTAATATTGGGTATTATATTCTTGATTATGTTGCTTGTTTTTTCAACATTTTTCTCTAGTGTTTTTAACACTTCGTGATGTGATACTGCTTTTTCTGCCCATACGTCATAATCAGTAATTGTGGCAATTGCAATATAACATATTTGAGCTTCTCTTGCCAAAACACATTCTGGAAATAAAGTCATATTTATTGTATCAGCTCCCCAATTTCTAAACATATTAGATTCTGCTCTCGTTGAAAATCTTGGCCCTTCTATACACACTTGTGTTGCTTTTTCATGTATTTTGTAATTCAAATTATTTCCTTCTGAAATAGCTATGTTTCTAAGTTCTGGACAAAATGGATCTGCTGTTGAAATATGAGCTACTGTATCTTTCTCATAAAATGTACTTGCCCTGTCTTTTGTTCTATCTATAAATTGATCTGGTATTGCTATATCGCCTGGTTCCATTTCTTCTCTTAAACTTCCTACTGCACAAGGAGCAATTATTCTAGTAACACCTAGTTCTTTTAATGCCCATATGTTTGCAAGAAAATTAATTTTATGCGGTGCTACACTGTGTTTTTGCCCATGTCTTGGAAGAAATGCTATTTTTTTATCCATAAAAACACCAGTTGTTATTTGATCTGAAGTTTCACCATNTGGTGTTTGAATATTAATCTTTTCTTCATTGGTTATTATATCTGTATTATAAATTCCTGTTCCTCCAATAATTGCTATTTCTGCATTCATCTTAATCGTAACTCACTATCGAAAATATGTTATAATTTGTAAGTGTATCTCTAGCTTTAAGAAATTTTAATTCTATTAAGAAACCCAAACTAATAATTGTTCCATCCAAACTCTCAATTAATTTTATTGCAGCTTCTACCGTTCCACCTGTTGCTAGTAGATCATCTATGATCAGAATTTTCTTATTTTTCAAAGATTTATTTGTTATTTCTATTTCTGCACTTCCATATTCTAGTTTATAATCTCTTGAAATTGTTTCGCCTGGTAATTTGCCTTTTTTTCGTATTGGCATGAAACTTATTTTCATTTTATTTGCTAATGCTGCACCAAATACAAATCCTCTTGATTCTATTCCTATAATTGTATCTATTTTCTCATTGAATTCTTTTTCAAAAGTTGTTAAGATAAAATTAAATGCTTTAGGATCTTCTAATACTGGCCACATATCCTTGAATATAATGCCTTTTTTTGGATAATCTGGATAGTCTTTAATTATATTTTTTATATCCATGTTTCTTATGAAATTTACTTTACATATAATATTTTTCTATTAAATGTGGAAACTATTATATTCTCTAATTCTTATTCTCATTACTTGATGGCTGATAAAACTTATGATGAATTATTAGATCGTATTTCAGATAANTTATCTAAGGTCGAAGTTAAATCAGATGTTAGACTCGAAATTCCTAAAGCAGANACTTTTTGGATAGGCCAAAAAACATTCTTTAGAAATTTTAATACATATCCTAAATTATTACGTCGAAACGTNGAACATTTTCTTATGTTTCTTTCAAAGGAATTTGCAACTTCTGCTTCTGTTGACGGAGATAGAGCTATTTTTATTGGTAGAAAAACCCCTGATTCTTTTGATTTTATAATTAATAGGTATATAAGATCGTTTGTATTGTGTTCAGTTTGCGGTAGCTATGATACTACTCTTGACAAGGTAAAACGATTATATTTTGTTATCTGTGAAGCTTGCGGTGCTAAATCAACAGCCGGTTCTAGATAATATGACAAATAATTTGTTTAACTATAAATCTATTTCTAATAATGAAGTTAAAGTAGTGAATCTTTGTGATTCAGAATGTATTGGAAAAACTCTTTCTGATGAAACCTTTGAAATTGATATTTCTGATTCTTATTTTGGTGGACAATCTATTGGTAAAACTGAAGCAATTGACTTATTGAATAATTCTAATATGTTGAATCTTGTGGGAAATCGGATTGTTAAACTTGCTCTCGAACTTAANCTTGCATCGATTGAATCAGTTAAAGAAATTGACGGTATTTCTTTTTTATTAATTTATAAATTTACACAATGACTTAAGTAATGATTTTTGCAAATATAAGTGATATAATGGGTAAGCGTAAAGTTCTTAATGAAAAGGCATTAAAAGAAGTTGTTTTACCGCAAGAAGGTGAAATGTTTGGTCGAGTTGTAAAACATCTTGGTAGTGAATTAATACAAATAAAATGCAGTGATGGTAAGATTCGTATTGGTCGTATACGTGGAAAATTAAAACGTCGGGTTTGGATACGTGATAATGACGTGGTCCTTATTGCACCTTGGGATTTTAAAGTAGATGAAAGAGGTGATATTCTTTGGCGATATACTATTGGTCAAGTTGAATGGTTACAATCTCAAGGACATCTTCCTAAGGATTTGTAGTTATGAATTCAACAGATTATCTTGATAATCGTGCAATTAAAAAAGCATTAAATAAAGTTGAGAAATCTGAAAAAGCAACAAGATTTCTAAATAAACGTTCAGAGGATTTTCAGGTGTTTCAAGATGTTTTTAACAAACCTACACTTATCACTTTATATAATTTATTTAACGATGGTACATTGTCTTATCTGAATGGTATTGTGAATTCTGGAAAAGAATCAAATATTTTTTGGGGTGTTACTCCTGATGGTAATGACGTTGCCGTCAAAATATATATGACTGTTGCTTCAGAGTTTAGAAAAAGACTTCAGTATGTTGAAGGAGATAATAGGTTTAGGAATATTAATCGTCATGGCCACAAGTTAATTGAACTATGGGCTCGAAAAGAATATAAAAACCTATTAAAGGCTTATTCCCTAAAAATCCCTGTTCCAAAACCTGTTACAGTAAAGCGAAATGTTTTGGTAATAGAATTTAAAGGAATAAAAGGCAAATCATTTCCAACATTTGCTGAAACAGAAGTTACTGAACTCGATCTAGAAAAAACTCTATCTATTGTAGATCGTTTATATAATGAATCAAAACTTGTTCATTCTGATCTTTCTGAATTCAATATTTTTAAAAATTCAACTGAAGTGATATTTTTTGATTTTGGTTCTGCCATAGATATATCTCATCCTATGTCAAAAGATTTCTTATTGAGAGATCTGAATAATATTAATAGATTCTTTTCAAAACGTGGTATAAATGGATTTGATCCCAATAAAAAATTTGGAGAAATAGTTCGAAATGATGTTTCGTAAAACCCTTAGAATTTCTGTTGATCGTGTCGGTGCATTAATTGGTCAATCTGGAAAAACAAAAACCTGGATTGAGCAAAAATGCCGAGTTAATCTTGTGATTGATAGTAATACTGGTGAAGTAATTGTATCTAGTGACAATTTACATTCTAATTCTTTATGTGCTCTTGACATAGTTCAAGCAATTGCACACGGATTTTCACATGTTCGAGCTTCTAGTTTATTAGACGAAACTAAATATCTTGAGACCATTGATCTTAAGCACTATTGTGGAAAATCATCTAATTCATTGTCAAGAATTAAGTCTCGTCTTATTGGTGAAAAAGGTAAAGCTCGAAGAGTTATGGAAGAAACTACTAATACATATATTTCTATTTATGGACATTTTATCTCTGTGATTGGTACGCCTGAAAAAATTAAATTAGTTGAAGATGCAGTTGATGTTCTTGCATCTGGTGGTCAACATAAAACAGCTTATGATTTATTACAACGTAGTCGGACTCGAGCTAAATTAGACCGTTTACAGTTATGGGAGGACTCCCCAGTTGTCGAAAACTAAAACAACCTTTTCTGGCATTTCACCTAGTGAATTCTTTTATAGAAATAGAGATCTTGCTGGTTTTAGTAATCCTGCCAAGGCTTTGTATACTGCCACACGAGAATTAGTAGAAAATTCTCTTGACGCCTGTGAATCGTCACAAATTTTACCTAATATTTATGTTAGAATGACTCCAATTGCAGAACATCTTCATGAATCTGAACCTAGAACTTATTTGTTGAAAGTCAGTGATAATGGCCCTGGAATAGATCCTAGTCAAACTCCTAATGCTTTTGGACGTGTATTTTATGGAAGTAAATACAAATTACGACAAGCACGAGGGATGTTTGGAATGGGAGGGACTATGGCTGTTTTGTACGGACAGATCACGACAAGTAAACCTGTTATAATACATACCTCTATTGATGGAAAGAAATTCTATAAATTTACCTTAAGGATAGATATTCAAAAAAATGAACCAGTTGTTATAAACAAAGAGATAATTGACGGAAACGGTTCTACTGGTACGACTGTTGAATTACTATTAACTGGTGATTCATTCCGCGCATCCGCAAAAGTACATGACTATTTCTTGGAATCTGCATTAGTTACCCCTTATGCAGATATTACTTTTCTTGATGCTCAAGGAAAAATATTTTATTATCCTCGTAGCACAAACACTTTACCAAAACGTCCTGAAGAAACTCAACCTCATCCCCATGGTTTTGATTTTGAAGGAATGAGAAGATTAATTCATGAAACTGACGATAAAACTTTGCGTAAATTACTTGTTAATAATTTTCATCGTGTTGGCCCAACAACCGCTGTTAATTTTTTTAAATTTGCCAATCTTGACTATAATAACAATCCTTCTGATTTATCCTATGAAAATATTGTTACTATGGTTGACGCAATGCACAAATATGATTCCTTTCTTCCTCCAGATTCTCATTGTTTATCACCTCTTGGCAGAGAAATATTAAATGCCGGGATAATGAATGAATTATCTCCTGAATTTTCTACAATAGCTATACGTCCTCCTTCTGCATATTCTGGATTCCCATTTATTGTCGAAGTTGGATTAGCTTATGGAGGCAAAGTCGCTCATGGCGGAGTTAAATTATATAGGTATGCAAACCGTATTCCTTTACTTTATGATGAAGGAAGTGATATCGCTTGGCAAGTTGTAAAAGATCTTGTCATTGATAAGAAAAAGGCTTATAAAATTCCCGATAATGCGCCATTGGCACTCATTACTCATGTTTGCTCTACTAAAATTCCTTTTAAAACTGCAGGTAAAGAATTTCTTGCTGACCGACCAGAAATCGAACGAGAATTAAAAAATGCAGTCCGAGAAGCTCTTCGAAAGCTTCGTTTACACTTGTCTCGTAAATCTTCACAGGAAGCTGTTAAAAGAAGACGTGATATATATTCAAAATATCTTCCATTGATTGCCGAATTTTCTAAAGACTTGTCAGGAAAAAAAACTTTACC
>NZOP01000007.1 GCA_002693165.1 Nitrososphaerota archaeon | reverse complement strand
CCTCGAATTTTACTACCTATCATCTCTATCCACCTGAAGAGCGTTATTTCTATCAAGAAACACTTCAGATGTGGGGGATAACGGTAGGCCCTGATGGAATGATTTGGTTCACTGATGCTACAGAGAATAAGATAAGGACTCTGGATCCAGAAACAGGCGAATTCAACGAATTTCTTCAACTCGAAGATGATTCATTGCCTTGGGATTTGAAGTTCGATAACGAAGGTACATTATGGTTCACGGAATTCGGACGCAGTTTTCTTACAAGTGTGCAGATAAATGATGTAAATTCTCTGACCGAATACAGGATTCCGTCAAACATCTCCAGTCCAAGCTATTTTGAATTTGATAAAGACGGAAACATCTGGCTTATCGAATCCGGTCCTGGAATTCTGACAAAGTTTGACACTTATACAAACGAATTTACGCAATTTATTCTTCCAAGTGACGGAGTCGGAAGTGAAACCGTGAATCCAATTGGACTTGCAATTGACAACGACGGTAATATCTGGTACAGCCAATTCAGAACAAGCCTCATCGGAAAACTTAATCCAAATACAAATGAAATTACGGAGTATGCAACAGGAACACTTACTGCAGGAACATACCAGATAATCAGTGACAACGCCGGCAACATATGGACAACGCAATTCCGAGCAGATCGATTAATCAAAATATCCCCTCAAACAAATTCAATATCCGAGTTCAAGATTCCGACCGACAATACATTCACACAAACCTTGACCTCAGACTCTAACGGAAACATATGGTTCGTAGAAAGAAACGAGAACAAAATTGGATTCTTCAATTCACAAATTCCCGAACCGACAAATATCATTTTCGACTCAAACAGAATCGTTGTTAGCAGGCCCCAATCCACAACAACACAGTTTAACTTGTCTTCCGAAATTGACGTCTTCTTCCTTGCACGTGGAAACGAACGTGTGACAGGTATTCTTGATGGAATAACTGTTGAATTTACCCCATCACATATCGACCCTTCCGCCAAAACAATCGTATCCTATTCTGTACAAGCAGCCAGGAACCTTCCTACAGGCATAACACACCTGACAATCGGGGCTGCAACTATGGATTTGAGTTATTACACTGGTTCCTTTGTAGAGGTGGAAATCTCTACTGGACTTACTGATCCTATATTTCTAATAGGAACATCATTGTGCGTATTGTCAGCTATTATTATGCTAAGAAAGTCAGGCTTCTAGATACTTTTTGAGAGATNTCAGCATCTTTTTGTGCTTCATCTCATCTTGGTCGATTGANTGCAGCAAAGCANGGACTGCTGGATGTTTTGTCTTAACTAATTTAANCATCAACTGTTCACTNGCATTCTCTTCCTCTTGAATCATCTGTTTTAGATATCTCTTTNATTGTTTATCTAATCTGAAACTGCCAACTGTCTCTTGATCTCTGATTACCTGAGANACTATCTCTGCATGTCGGATACTGTCTGACGCAATTCCTTTGAAGAGCAGTTTTCCAAAACCGTCTTCTATCTTATTTGCCATACTCAAACTCGTTCTTGCCTCATGAAGTTCAGCTTCAACTCTGTCCTGCAGAATCCTAGTATTAGGATCCATCTTTTTTTCTTTATCCTTGATTCCTTGATTNTTAATAATGGCAAGTATATTTTCCGAAGTCTCAATAATCGTCATGTTCCTCCTCATTTCTCCTTCTTTCTTCTTCTTGTTTGAAAAATGCTCAGCAAGACTTGCGATTACGGGTCTAACCTCGCGGTTCTTTCCAAGTTCATCAGCGTAATTTCCCCTCTTGTTTGTTGTGTATTGCGTTACCGCAGCAGGAGATATTCCCAATATCTTTGAAACGTCTGCCTTTGTTACATTATGACTCTGGATTAATTCCTTTGCCAACAACGATCTAACTGCAGGTAGAATCTGTTCAACATTTTTCATTTTTTGCATAGACTAGTTATTGTTGATTTACGATATATAGATTTGTTGTTAATTCACGCTGTTAACATATTTTTATTTACATCGTGAACCTTATATAACGTCCGTTATTAACTTGCTGTATGACAGACGGAATATCAATCGGATCTGCGCTTGTAGCGCCATTCCTAGTCGTACTCCGTGAGTCAATTGAGGCTGCGTTGATTGTTGGTATCATGTGGGCTTATNTGGACAAAACCAACAATAAAGAATATCAAAAATATCTAGCTTATGGTACTATCGGTGCGATAGCACTGAGCCTAGTTTTAGGTGGAGGAATTATAATACTTCTAGGTGAATTNGCGGGATTCTGGGAGAAAATGTTCGAAGGAGTCGCTTCTATTTCTGCTACACTCGTATTATCTTATGTTATTATCTGGATGGCTAAACACGCTGGTTCAATGAAGGGCGAACTTGAATCCAAGATGGACTTTGCCATTACTTCACAATCCGCAAACTCTTTAGTGTTCCTCGCATTCGTTGCAGTGGCCAGAGAAGGACTAGAGACAGTTCTTTTCCTTGCTCCATTACTTTCAATCGATATCGGTAGTACAATAATTGGTTCAATTCTTGCAGTTGTTGTTGCATTAGTTCTATCACTTGCAGCTAAAAGACAAATTTACAATTTGGATATTGGAAAATTCTTCAAATATACCAGTTTAATATTAATAGTATTTGCAGCAGGTCTATTTGGCTACGGACTACATGAATTAGTCGAAGCAGCTGAATACGCTGGAGTTGGTTATGACGCCGACGGAGAACCAACAAACTTCTTGTTCTCTTATGCCTGGGACATTAATCCAGCTGAAAAATCACATCCTCTTCATGAAAAGGGAGCGATAGGCGTTTGGTTCAAGGCCCTACTTGGTTATGATGGCAATCCTGAATGGATTCGTGTTATAGGATATCTTAGCTATTGGGCGTGGGCAGGACGTTTCTACCGTAAAACGTTTGCAAGTTATTGATAATCAATTTTGAAAATCCGAAAATTCTTTATTATCTAGATTGAATCATGGTGATTGTTTGAATACAATATTGAATAGTTTTGTTATGGAATTATTTTCTAATGCCACTAGTCTAAAAACTTCACGAGTCAAACTCATTGCATACGCTACAATGTTTACAGCTGTATATTTTGTCTTATCTTATGTTGTTTCTGCAACAATTGGTCCTTTGTTGAGAGGTTCAGGCGCACATTTCTTCCGTGCATTCTGTATGGTTCTTATTGCTTCCCAACTGAGAACACAGAACGGACCATTAGTCTTCAGTATAGTCAGTGGATTACTACTGCTCATGGTTCCTGCCCCTGCTTCCTATCTTTACCTTCCAGGTTCCATTGGCGCAGGTCTAGTCTATGAATTCTGGTTACGACGCGGAGATTATGCAAAAAATGCAATCTCTAACAAAATGATAGTGATTGGTTCCATGNTAAGTGGAGCTGCAGAATCCGCNATCGTTACTGCNGGTCTATTCGCTATAGGCTTTNCATTTAGNGANNTCTCAGTTCTTACATCTGATATTGGAGTAGTTGGAATCTGGNTATTCTCTCTTTCNAAAAACATNTTGATGAGTACNNNNGGNGCATTCGTAGCNATTGGTTTCATAANNTCAAAACTCTCACAANTANNANAATNTATTTNTATTAGTACTGATTTGTAATCCTCAAGGAATGAAAAAGAAAATTAATGTACTGTTTGTTTGCATTGCAAATTCATGCCGTAGCCAGATGGCCGAGGCTCTGTTTAACGAACTTGCATCTAACTATGCAGTCGATGCAACCGCTGCTAGCGCAGGTACCGTTCCAGCAGACGATGTAAACCCTTCTGCGTTGAAAGTCTTGAAGGAATTAAATATAGATCATCATTCCGACCCAAAGATTCTTTCCGATGAAATGATGTCTGAAGCAGATGTAATTATCAGCATGGGGTGCATGGCATCAGATTTTTGCCCAGTTACTTTTATCCCAAAAACGCAAGATTGGAGGATAAATGACCCTGTTTCTCATCCCATTGAAAAATTCAGAGAAGTCAGGGATGTAATTAAAGAAAAAGTCGATATTTTGCTTCAGGAACTCTCCAAATCAGAAAAATAATTCTACTGCTTTTTCAAGTTCTCATCGATTGTCAGATTTAATACCACTTCGCCAATGTCCGCCGAATAATCCGACACACGCCTAATATGCTCCAATATAGAGACTACACATGCATCTTGATCCTTAGTCATCTTGAAATCTGAGTTCAAAATCTTTAGCTCCTTCTTTGGAGCTTCCAAACAAGTAGTAACAACTTTGTCGGCAAGCTTGTAGTCTTTATTCACTAACGCTCTCATGGACTTTTCTAAATTCCCTCTTGAAAATTCGGAAAATTCATCCAATTGAACTAATATGGATTTTGGCAATGGTTTATTCAAACTCATTAATTGCTGTCCCATTAAACTCGCGTGATCTGCAATCCTTTCTAAACTCTTCGCTATCATCCTATAACCTAGACAGTAGATTTTATCAACCGAATTTGCTAACTCTAATGAGTTATCATTCTCTAAAGAAAATCGTAATTGTCGTATTACATAAAGACCAAATCTATCTACGTCATCGTCTGTTCTAATAATCTCCTTGCACATTTCAATATCGTGTTTCTTTATTGCATAAATTATGTCACCGTGCATTCCTTGTGTGATGACAGACATTCTTCTTAACGTATTCTCAATATTAAGCTCTGACGGATCTAGAATTACTTGTATAGAAATAATCAAGTTCGAGTCCTCTATTATCTCTGTCCCAACTAGCTTATCGCGCACTAACTTCTTTATGATTGATCTTTGTTGCGGCGTCATTCTTTTATGCTTACTTCGTATGTGAATCTGATTGTATCCCGAAATATACGTCGCAATAATCTTTCGTTCTATATGTCCTTTTTCACTCGTTTCATCGAGTAGAATGTTTGTTTGCTTTTTGACATAAGTTTTTTTCTTTTCAGAAGATAATATTAAATTATTTGTACCGTCTGTGGTTACAGATAACTGATCTCCAGCCTTTAATTTTTGATTTATAACCCATTTTTTTGGCAGTGCAAGAGTAAACGATGATTTTCCGGAATATTGTATTTTTCTCATTTCAGAGTGATTTTCTACATTTTTACGCTTAAACATCTATATTTTACCATATGGTTATAGTATATATCTATATATCCCTTGTGATAAGCATATATGTTATTTATTTTTAATTGAAAAGAATGGGCATTAAGGATATATTAATTCCACAGGAAACAAAATTTTTTGATTTACTTGAAGAACTCTCTAGTCAAGTTAGAATAGCATCCATTGAATTAGGTAGCGTATTTGATAATTCTAATAAGTTAAGTACAATTGAAGACTTGGAGCATGAAGGAGATAGAATTGTACATGAGATCTATACTATGCTTGACAAGTCCTTTATTACACCGATAGATCGAGAAGATATTTCTAAACTTACAATATTATATGATGATGTTTTAGACGCTATCTGGGATGTTACTAATCGAATGCATTTAATGCGTCCTGTAAACAAACTTGAATACATGACTTCATTTCCTGTTATAATTGAAAAATCTGTTTCTGAAATAGACAACGCTCTTAAATTAATTCGAGTTATGGATCGCAAAACCATTGAAAAACATGTGATAAATGTTCATACATACGAAAACCAAGCTGACAATCTACATGATACAACCCTTTCTGAAATCTTTCAACTAGACGATGTTAAAGAACTTCTTAAACACAAAGAAATATTAGAAAAATTAGAAAAAAGTGTTGATTATTGTGAAGATGTAGCCGATGTTTTGAGAGATGTTGTAACTAAATATTCGTGATCTATTTTTGATTTACGATAGTTATTTTTTACTTATTTCTGGTATAGTAGTTGTAGCACTTATTTTTGACTTTTGGAATGGAATGAATGATGCAGCAAATTCTGTTGCCACCATCGTTTCTACAAAGGTATTGAAGCCATTTCATGCTGTATTGTGGGCTGCTTTTTGGAATTTTGCAGCAGCATTTGGTTTTGGGGTAGCAGTAGCTAATACCATTGGAAAGGGAATTGTTAATCCAGAGATTGTTACCGAATATCTAATTCTTGCCGCTCTAATTGGAGCCATATCATGGGTTATGGTAGCCACAAGGCTTGGAATACCAATTAGCGTCTCTCATTCACTCATAGGTGGACTTTTAGGAGCAGGTTTTGCTAAAGGTGGATTTGCTGCCATATTATTGAGTGGTAAAGTCCAAATTGTATTATTATTTATTTTTCTGGCACCAATAATTGGTGCCGTTTCCGCCTTTTTCTTCCATGCTGTTGTACTTAATTTAGTAAAAAATATGCCGCAAAGTCAAATGAATTATTGGTTTAGAAAACTTCAGCTTGTGTCTGCAGCATCATATAGCTTAGGTCATGGCACTAATGACGCACAAAAAACCATGGGCATCATAGCTGTATTGTTATTTAGTGCTGGATATTTGGGTAATGAATTCTATATTCCTGTTTGGGTTATACTTGCCGCACATANTGCGATTGCATTGGGAACTNTGGCAGGAGGTTGGANAGTTATNAANACNATGGGNATGAAAATAACAAAATTACATCCTATACATGGNTTTNCGGCTGAAAGTAGTGCTGCTATAACCTTGCTTGGAACTGCTACTTTTGGCATTCCTGTTAGTACNACACATGTAATAGCAGGTTCTATAATGGGAGTTGGAACTACAAATAGATTAAGTGCTGTTAGATGGGGATTAGTTCGTAAAATTATTTTAACATGGGTAGTGACTATTCCTATTTCCAGTGTTGTTGCATATCTCAGTTATCATTTTCTGATGATGGTTGTATAATGTTGATTGCTCCGAACGGGATTTGAACCCGTGTCGTCGGGTCGAAAACCCGATATCCTTGACCGGTTATGCATAATGCTTTGGCCGAGCTAGACGATCGGAGCACTTAAAATAAAATTATTTATCGCTCTTATAACGGTTTTTTCTTTCTAGAAAACTCTTCAGGAGGACCTAAATCCATATGTTCTGGAGGATTTTTTGTGACAACAAATTTGATGTAAGAGTAACCATACTTGTTGTGATAATGGTCTGAACCTTCCACCGCCTTTTTGCACGTCTCTTCGAACTTTTTCCAGTCTTTAGCTTCAATGGTCTCCTTTATTGGACTCATAAAGTGCATTTCGTAAGCGTCCATGTCTGTCGCGTATTTTGGACGTACTATCTTTATCTTTTTCATTATTGAAACAAACGACCTGTACTGATAGTCTGCAAGTTCCCAATTACCTCCTTTTGCAGAATGGTACATGTAATTGAATCTGGTTGACATATCATCCATCAATTTTCCTAATCCTGGCTGTATTTGAGCCAATTCGTCTATAGAAATCTCGCCGTGTTTTGTCTTACCGACTATTTTGTCCATACTTGTTTATCAATCAGGAACTTAATTAAATTATTCTGAATTTTACTTGCACGCTTGCCGTTACGTCATAGTTTCCGGCGACAAGTTCCGTTGACATCATTACGTCTGCCCTTTCCATCATTGCATACCTCGGTTCGGCGATTGAAAACTGTGCACTTTCTGAAACTGCAACAACTCCACCAAGCTCAACATCAGAAGCTTTTGCCAATGTACCAGCTTTGTCCTTTGCATTCTCTACAGCATTCTCAAGTGCCAATTTCTTCAGTTCGTTTGCTGTTTTTTCATCAAGAAGAAACTGCACCAAAGAAATATCATTTATTCCCGTGTCGGTTATGACATCGATTATTTCTCCTGCCTCTTTTCCAATATCATCTGGATTTGCTTGTTTGGTTATTGTAACACTGTGTGTCGCCCTGTATCCCGAAATTACAGGAGGGCCCTCCCTTGGATAATAGTATACGGGACCAAGATCAAAGTTGTTTGAAACAATGTCATTCTTTCCTATGTTTTTCCTGCCCAAACTCTTGACAAGTCTGTCAAAGTCACCGGCTACAACACGAGTTGCCTCTTCGGCACTCTCTGATTCTGCACGTATGTCTACTCGTATGCTGACGATATTTGGCTTGTCTGACGCCATTCCTTCGCCATTGACTAATATGATTCCCTTGGGCTTGTCCATCTCTTTACCAGCAGGCATTCCCATTGGTTTATCCATTTGCATATTTCGTGGTGCGTTGTTACCGGGTTGTTTTACTCCTATCTGACATCCTGAGGAACTGCAAACAAAAAGCGCAGATAATATTACAACTAGAAAAAGTAATGATATGGAAATAATAATTATTTTGTTGTTCTGATTACTCATGCTTGTAATACTTTTACAATATTAATCCATATTAATTGTTGTTTTCCCAAATATCACTTATGATTATATATCATACTGGCTAACATTACATATAGACCATGATGATTGACAAAATCCTAAACACTAAGGTAGTCAGTATTGTTATTGCTGCATGGATGGCCTTTCATATATTTATCGCAGTGACTTCCGATTTTTTTTGGCAACCCTTTGCTACATTGGCATTGATTGGAGTTGTTAGCTATACTCTGGATAGTGCATCCGCTAGAAAAATAATACTAGTAATTGGTCTTGGATTTCTAGCTATGACATCTGAATTTTTCTATGAAATCTCACAAGGAGGTGTTATTGGAGGAGAAAATCTTCCACCTTTACCCGGAATTGTTCTTTGGGTAATTATTACATTGTGGGTACTTGTTGCGGGTACTGCTACTTACACTGGCCTGATTAAATCCGAAACTTAAGATAATTAAAAAAATAAAAGTGGTTCCGTTTTCACTTGTCAAACACAAAAGCAATCGATAAAGAAATCAAGTCACTCAAGCAGACATGCACTGATGTGGACTGTGACAACGTCAGCGAATGCTGGAGTGAAGAGAAGACTATAGCACTGATAAAGGATCTTTCCAAACGAAGGAAAGATTAATTTTCTTTTTATT
>NZOP01000006.1 GCA_002693165.1 Nitrososphaerota archaeon | reverse complement strand
AATATTAATTGCCACAAGGCCACCAGTATGTTTTTTTGGGTCTTTTGGAATTCCTGTTTTCATTCCTAGAGTTTTGACAGCCACTCCAGATTTGTTGTTTTTTGTAATAGTTACGGTATCATGTAAATCATGTAATGCTATTGCAAAACAATCAAATCCAGAACCAAGATTTGCACTAGAAGCTGGACCAATAGCAGTAACACTTTTCATCTTCTTTACTCAAATTAGTAATGTTTGAATAATATAAGAATATATTCATATTTCTATAGTGGAAAAATGGTAATTATAAGAAATATTCTGGAAATTGTTAATATTCTTGCATATATAAGAAAAGAGGAAATAAAATGAGAACTATAGTAGTAGGACTTGGGACAATAGGAAAAAGTTTTTGTCGACTATTGGAAAATCGAAAGCAAGATCTTTTATCAAACCATGGAATAGATCCAAAAATTGTTGCGGTAGCAGATTCTAATGGAGTAGCAATAAATGAAAATGGTATAGAAATTAATGATATAATAAAAATTAAAGAATCCAATAAATCGGTTTCAGAAATGTCAATAGGAAACAAGAATATGACGTCAGCAGACCTAGTAAAAGAAGTTGATGCTGAGCTTTTAGTGGAAGCAACAACAACCAACATACAGAATGGTGAACCGTCAGCAAGTATTTTAGATAATGCAATGAAAACAAAAAAGAATATCATTACTGCAAATAAAGGACCATTAGCACTTGCTTTTTCATCATTAATTGAAAAAGCAAATTATAATAACATAATTCTGAAATATAGTGCAGCAGTAGGAGGAGGAACTCCAGTCTTAGAATTTGGTAGAAAGTGTTTAGAAGCAGACAGAATATTAGAAATTAAAGCAATACTAAACGGAACAACAAATTACATATTAACAGAAATGGATAACAGAGGATTAAGCTTTGAAGAAGCTTTAAAAGAGGCTCAAGAATTAGGATATGCAGAAACTGACCCAACCTTAGATGTTGACGGGTTTGATTCGGCAGCAAAATTAGTAATAATGGGAAATTTATTATTGAACAAAGATTTAGTACTAAATGATTTGAAAATTAATGGAATAAGAGACATTACACAAAAAGATATTTCTAGGGCGAGAGATAATGGAAATACTATAAAATTGATTGCAAGTATAAACAAATCTGCTGAAGTTAGTCCAGTAGAGATAGCCAAAGAAGATCCAATGTCAGTAACTGGAGCATTATGTTCAGTGAAATTCATTTCAGAATTTGCAGGAGAAGAAATAATAATTGGAAAAGGAGCAGGAGGAATGGAAACGGCAAGTGCAATGATAAGAGATTTAGTAGAAATTAAACAAAATATGAGTGTTTGACGATGAAAATAGTAGTAAAATTTGGAGGAACATCAGTTGGAGATGGAAAAAAGATCAATAACGTATGTGAAATTATAAAAAAAATGGTCAAGGATAATCAGGTTATTGTTGTTTCATCAGCATTACAATCAACAACGGACGAACTTGTTGATTTAGCAAAAAGTGCTGGAAAAGGAGAAAATAACACACAAGCAATGGAAACAATTGCAAATAGACATGAAAGTACAATAAAAGATGTCATAAATAATCAAGAAATACAAAAAGATGTTTTAGAATCAACAACAGATTTGATTAATGATCTAAAAAAAACAATTGAAGGAGTAATAACTATAAAAGAACTCAGTAAGAAAACTCTTGATTATATACTTTCTTTTGGAGAAAGAATGGCAGTACCAATAATATCAGCAAAACTTAGAGAAATGGGAATCGAATCAAAACATTTCACAGGAGGTGAAATAGGAATTATGACTGATGAAAATTTTGGAGATGCATCTCCACTAATGAAAGTCACTCAGCATAATGTAAAAAATAATTTAGCAAACATTTTAGATAAAATTACACCAGTTGTAACTGGATTTATTGGAATAACTCAACAAGGAGAAATATCAACTTTAGGAAGAGGAGGATCAGATTTTACTGCGTCGTTAATTGGAATGTGTTTAGATGTAGACGAGGTATGGATAATGACTGATGTGGACGGATTACTAACAGCTAATCCAAAGCTATATCCCAATGCTAAAACTATTCCACAGTTATCATATGATGAAGCAGCAGAGATGGCAATAATGGGTGCAAAGGGTATGCATCCAAGAGCTTTAGATCCAGCTAGAACGGCAAACATTCCTGTGAGAATAAAGAATACATTTAATCCAGAAGCAGAAGGAACACTGATTAACAAGGATATAATTGTAAAAACGAATGAAGTAACAAAAGCAGTAACTTCGATAAATGAATTAGCAATGATAACTTTGTCAGGTATGAATATGGTAGGAAATCCAGGTACTGCAGGAGAAATATTCGGAGTGCTAGGTAGAAATAATGTAAACATAATAATGATTTCTCAGAGTATTTCTGAAGCAAATATAACGTTTCTAATTAAGAATAATGATGTACGAAAAGCAGTCAGTGTATTACAAGTAAGTCTATTAGGAAAAAGCACGGTTACAAACATATCATCTGATGACTCAGTATCAGTAATTTCCATTGTAGGAGCCGGAATGAAAGGGACTCGAGGAGTAGCTGCAAGGCTATTTGGGGCAATTTCAAGAGAGAATATGAATGTGAAAATGATTGCACAAGGGTCATCTGAACAAAACATTTCATTTGTAGTAGATCAATCTAATACAGTAAAAGCAATTAAAGCAATTCACAAAGAATTTAATATGAACTAAAAACAAAAAAAATAATAACATTTATTAAATTTCTCATGAATAGTCAAAGTCAGCAAATGTATAAAGTAGCAATTTTAGGATCTACGGGAATGGTTGGCCAACAATTTATTTCAGGTTTACAGAACCATCCATGGTTTGAAGTAACATGTTTAGCGGCATCTAAAAATTCTGCAGGTAAGCGATATATAGATGCAATAAAAAGTAGCAACGGATCTATTCGGTGGTTTGGAGAAGGTAAAATAAATGAGAACATCAAAGAAATAACTGTTAAAAATGTTGAAGAAATTGATCCATTAGAATTTGATATTGCATATTCAGCATTAGAAGCAGTGGCAGCATCGACAATAGAATCTAAATTTGCAGAACATATTCCTGTTTTGAGTACAGCATCCGCGTATAGATATGAAAAAGATGTACCAATATTAATTCCAGCAGTAAATGATGAACACGTAGCACTTTTAGAAAAACAAAAGAAGAGAGGATGGAAGGGATTTGTTGCACCACAAGCTAACTGTACAACAACAGGTCTCGTAATAACATTAAAACCAATTTTGGATGAGTTTGGTATTGATTCAGTAATAATAACTTCATTACAAGCAGTGTCAGGTGCAGGAAGAAGTCCAGGAATACCTCTATTGGATTTAGTTGATAACATAATCCCATACATTCCAAAAGAGGAAGAGAAAGTATCAATTGAATTAAAAAAGATTTTAGGCAGTTATGATGGACAGAATATAATTAATGCAAATTGTGATGTATCAGCAACATGTACAAGAGTAGGTGTATTAGATGGACATACAGAATCAGTGTTAGTAAATACAAAGAATAAAGTTGAAGTAGAAGATGTAATTCAAGCAATGAATAAATTTGCTAACTCGCTTGCGGGTAAAGATCTTCCATCAGCTCCTAAGAAACTAATTACAATTCACAAAGATCCATTCAGGCCACAACCACGATTAGATAGAGAATTAGAAGATGGAATGACAACATCAGTAGGAAGAATAAGAAAGGATGAAGTATTTCCTAACGGGATAAAATATGTTTTATTATCACACAATACACGCATGGGAGCTGCAAAAGGAGTAGTTCTAACAAGCGAAGTTCTTGTCAATGCAAAAATTATTCAAAAATAATATTTTATAACTTTTTAAATCTTTGTGCATATATTTAATAATATTACTGTAGATTTAATAAAAATTGGTAAAATTTGATCAAATAGACCTAAGGATTTTATCCGAATTGAGTAATGAAGCAAACATATCAATACCAAAATTGAGTGAAAAAATGAATGTCAATATGTCAGTAGTGTATAGTAGAATAAAAAGACTGATCGATAAAGGTTTCATAAAAAAATACACATTAGAAATTAATGAAGAATTGTTAGGTTATCCAGTAAGAGCAATAATAGGGTGTAATATTGATTCAAAACAAAGGAAAGATATTATAAATAATATATCAAGTATAGAAGAAGCACGTGAGATAATAGAAATTACAGGAAGATTTGATTTATTGATTTGGTTGAGTGCAAAATCATTAAAAGATTTACATTCACTTGTATCAGAAAAAGTTGCACAAATAGAAGGTCTTACACATACTGAAACTTTTATTGAGATGAATAGGAAAAAATTATCCTATATCACAAAAATACAAACAGATGGTGATCAATAAACATTTGGACCCAATGTATAGGTTCAATGATAGTAAAATAAAAGAGATGATACCAAAATCAATTATTAAAGAAATATATCGAAAAAATACTCATGTTAAACAAGGAATTACCAGAATAGAAGAATCATCAAAAATGAAATTTCCTGAATACTACGTAGAACCATTTTTACCAATATCATCAACAAGTCTAGAAAAAGGAAACATAGGAGCATTATTTGCAAGAACAATACCTGTTCACAATAAAATAAATCAAAATGTACAAATAATAATCCAATTATCAGCACCACTTGTAGCTTTTGGTTTAAAAGGAACTATTCAAGCAATATTAGCACATGAATTCCTACACTATGTCGAATTCATAAGAAAATTTAAGAAAATGGATATTTTATCAGATGAAATATCAGGCACTTTATTTGAGTCACAATTTGCAGACGCAGAAAGAATCTTCAAACCAAGATTAATATTCAAATATGGAAATAAATCACCGCAGATTATACGACATCTGAAAGAAAAATTTCAAAATCACTCAGTAGACGAGAAATTGAATAACAAAACTAATAAATTATGGATTAAAAAAAGATTGCCATTATTATCAATTAGTCCAACAGACAATAGAACTAGAATTCCTGTTGAAGCATTAATTAATAGCAAATTTGATGAAATAATAATAGAAAGGATTAAAGAGTTAGAAGATATTGCAAAAAAATAAAATAAACGAAAGTGAAAAGAAAACACTTTTAGATACTATCAATAAGAAAACAAAAAACCGGGACATAAAAGCAATATGTGTATACGGTTCAAGAATATCAGGTTATGCAAAAAAAGAAAGTGATTTTGATTTAATTGTTGTAATAAATAATTATAAAGAAAAGATACGTTATCAATATATTTTTAATAAAATTAATATTTCGGCAATTTTTGTAGATAAAAAAGAGATATTAAATGATGCTAATAATGCGTCGTTAGGAGAATTCGTAGCAGGTAGACTACTAAATCCATATGAAGTTTTATTAAATAAAGAATTTTTTGAAGAAGTGGAATATAATTATAAAAAACGAGTAGTAAAAGAATCAATAAACATGCTTAAGACAAAACATCGGAGTTTGATTAAATATCTAAATATTCCAATAGAATATTTTTTATTTAAAAGACTAAACATGCGAATGAAGATATATCCTCCAGTAAAATACAGCTATATAATGACATATCATTCAAAACAAGGAAAACAAAATATTAAAAAAACTTTGAAGGTATTTGAAAGAACAATAAAAGATCTACAAGATGAAGGAATAGTAAGTTTTAGCAATGGATTTATTAAAATAAAAAATACAGATACTAACAATATTCTCTGGAATTTAATTTTAATAAAAAGAACAATAAAACATTATTACATT
The DNA here is from genome assembly GCA_002693165.1 of Nitrososphaerota archaeon. The sequence goes on along the minus strand of NZOP01000006.1, from coordinate 43,323 downwards.
CATGGAATTGCTGGTAGAGTAAAATTAAAGATTGTAATAAAAGAATTATTTTCAAAGATCGACAGAAATAAAAAAGTAGAATCTATGCCAGAATATTTAGCCAGACCAGAAAAATTACTCAGAATTACCTAAAAATAGAACAAGTTTTTATTTTACAGACTTGAAATCAGCATAACCGCATTTTCCACAAGATAAACGATCTGAATGTTCAGCAAGAAAGCTGCCTTTGCCACAACGAGGACAGTCCTTACGCAATCTAGTAACTTTATCATCATTTATTTTATAAAATTTATAGATTTGAGGACTAAATCTCGGTTTTCGTTTTTGTCTTTTACCTTTTGCTTTAACAACAGGCTTGTCTTCAACAGGTGTTTCTTCACCATCTGTAGAAACTTCAGTCTCTTCTTTTTTTTCTTCGTCTAACAAAACACATTACACCATTATTCTTTTTTAGTAGCAATTTCAGATTCTTCAGCTGGTTTTTCTTTTGCCTTAGCTTCTTCAGCTGGTTTTTCTTTTGCCTTAGCTTCTTCAGCTGGTTTTTCTTTTGCCTTAGCTTCTTCAGCTGGTTTTTCTTCAGGTAATTTTCCTTTAATTAAAACAGTATTAATTTGATATATTTCTTCAGTAATCATATTACCTCGAACTAATTTTCGTTTTTGTTGACCTTTTGATTTTGAACGAAAACCAACACCATCAGTAATCAGAATATGATTTTTACCACCACCAGCAACATCACGACGCATAGGAGAACCAACTTTATCACTACCACCACTAATTTTGAGAGTTCCATCAAGTTCTACAATAGTAGCATCAATTTCTTGACCAATTTTCATTCCAAGAAGAGTTTGAGAAGATCTGTCCTTAAGTTCCTTAGATAGGGATTTTCCAGTATTTGGATCAGAAACCACAATTTTAAAGTCTGTCAAAGTAATAGTTCACTTCTTTTTCTTTTCTATAAATCTTTTTAAATTTTTATCAGAAACCGTACAAAGGTACAATTTTACGACGTAAACTGATTATTTCTGTCAATATATCAGATTCCTGATCTGACATGGAATCACTATAGCGTTCTTGTAACAATCTCACACCAGCTTCACTTGGTAATGTATATAGAATTTCTCCTTCCAATATAGTCCTGCCCAAAATAGGTTCATTCATAGATATTGCAACCTGATTCCCTTTTTTAGCAATTTGAATATTTTGTCCACTATCTTGAATCTGCTTAATTACACCAATTTCTTTCCCATTAGAATTAAGTACTGGGGATTTTTGTTTAAGAGAACCTTCAAGTATTTCAATACCACAAACGGCAGGATCATTCTTCCTAAATACCATTCCTTTCAATATTTTAAATTTACAAGGTAAAATTATTGAATTAAGTTCGGTTCTTTGCATAAGTTCTTTATCGGATACAACCCAATTTTGATATTCATCAATCAGATCATATAACACAGGTTTAGAAAAAATTCTAATTCCATTTTTTCTTGCTTCTTCGTTTGCATCTTCAAGAACTTTAACACCAAAAGCAAGAACAATCCCAAGGTATTTATCAGGTTTTCTAACTACTTGTGCTTTAATAACATCTTTTCTTGAAACTGATCCAGTATCTGCAGTGCTGATTGGAATATTATTTTCTTTAAGAGTATCCACTATAGCTTCTAATGAACCCAATGTATCTGCCTTAACAACAATACCAACGTTGTCAGTTTCAATAAAAATAGATTGAATTTCTGATTCGATTTCTTTTTTAACCGTGTCAAAATTTTCAGAAGAAACACCTAAAATCGGAGAACCGCCAAGAACGCCATCTAAATCGGGAGTAGAAATTTTCACTCCAGAAGCAGCAATAACTTGATCAACAGGAGAAAATTTATCTCTTGGATCTCTCATTTCGTCTAAAGGTTTTGGCATAAAAATAGCCTTAATTTTAGTGAGGAAAGCTCCGTCTTTTTTAGCTACTACAATTTCATCATGTTTATTCAAAATCCCATCAATAAGAATTATATTTGCAGTATTTCCCAAACCAACTTCTTCAGTAACCTCAAGAACTATACCACGAGTTTCCGCCTTTGCTGTTAATTTTTGTTTTAGATAACTTTGAGTTAAACCAATTAACAGAGAAATTAATTCAGGAATTCCTTCTCCAGTTTTCGCACTCACAGGTACAATTGCAACTTGTTTTTTTGGATCTGTTAATCGATAAAAAGCTTCAGATTGTATTCCTTGTCTAGATAAATCACCAACAATATTATAGATTCGAGTATCAAGATTATTACGAGTTGATTCATCTAATTGTTGTAAAGACTTTGTCAAACTTTGAGAAGGTTTCCAACCAGGTACAGTATCTAATTTATTTAAAGCAATCAAAAATGGAACCTTACGTTTTTTTAGAATTTCAATACTTTCACGTGTTTGAACTTCAATTCCTTTCATAGCATCAACAACAAGAATGGAAATATCTGATGCAGAACCACCACGATTTCGTAGATTTGTAAATACAGCATGTCCAGGAGTATCAATAACAAGAATACCTGGAATATTAATTTCTCCTCCTATTTGTTTTAACAAGTCACCACAAAGTTTTTCCAATGTATCGATTGGGAAAAAACTAGCTCCAATATGTTGAGTTATTCCTCCAGCTTCTCTAGACTGTACTGCAGTTCCTCTTATTTTATCAAGAAGCGAGGTTTTTCCCGAGTCAATATGTCCCAATACTACCACAATTGGTTGTCGAAATTTTGAATTCATAATATATATACTCTGTAATTATATTGTGTAAAAATGTATTTAGGTAAAAAGAACTAGTAACCATAAATTCACAATCGAATTAGATTGTATCTAAAATGGCCATTTCACGTTCAAAACTAGCCTTGGAATCTGAAGCATGGACAACATTTTGTGTATGACTAAGGCCAAGATCCCCTCGTATGGTACCAGACATAGCTTCTAAGGAATTTGTAGCTCCAATCATAGAACGCACTACTGAAATAGCAGAATTACCCTCAAGAACAATTTGAACTATAGTACCAGATGTAATATAATCAACGAGTTCCTGAAAAAAAGGTTTATCGTTATGAAGCGAATAAAAATTCGAGGCTTGATTAGAATTTAATTCTAACATTCTTATATGAAGAATTTTAAACCCACGCTTCTCAAAACGGCCTACAATTTCACCAATATGACCATTCTTAACACCGTCGGGTTTAATTAGAACTAATGTTTTTTCTATCAAGATTCAGTCTTTCCTTTCCTAGACCATTTATATTTTCGATAATCACGTTTAAGATCAAGAGTATTTTTACGACATTTCGAAGAACAAAACCAGAAAATAGAACCATCATTTTTAACATGCATAGTACCAGAACCTAATGAAATTTCTTTTCCACAAAAGTTACATTTTTTGAGTGATAACAAATTATTCTATCTACCTAATTTTCCTAGCTTCTCTTTCTGTTTCACGTAAAATAAGTACGTCGCTAACACGAACAGGACCTTTAACATTTCGAGTTAAAATTCTTCCTTTATCTTTTCCATCTAAAATTTTAACACGAACTTGTGTAATTTCACCAGCTACACCAGTTCTACCAACAATTTGTATAATTTCACAGGGGGTCTTTGTTTCCTCAATTTCTTTAGAGCTCATAAATTATTATCTAACCTTTTAAATTACTCAAAGAATCATAAATTACTCAAAGAATCAATAATTTTGCCCAACATTCCTTCAGCCTCACCAGCTTCAATAATACACGCAACGGCAGAACCAATATCAATACCAATTGCGCTACCAAGTTGTTCTTTACTTGGTACAAAAACATATGGAATATCCATTTCTTTACATAAAATTGGTAAATGTGCTACTACTTCAGGCGGATCTACATCTTCAGAAATAATAACTAGTTTAGCAAGACCTCGTTCAACTGCCTTTGTTGCTTCATTTGTTCCTTTTCTTATTTTCCCAGTTTGTTTAGCTTGTCGAAGAGCTTCATAACTGGCTTCGACTATCTCTTTTGGGATTTCAATTTTAACATAATACGGTTTTGACATGATTATATCATTCCTCGTTATTTACTGAAATATAACTTCTTAGGTTCATCTTTAATATATTATGACGCTTACTAATTTTTTTTAAAAAAACTTTAATATTTTCAAATAATATATTACAAATCAAAAATATACAGTTGAAACATTATCAAATTAGAAAAATAAACAAATAAAAAATTATCGAAAATGTTTAAATATGTACATTTCGCTACAATATTGTACATAGTGAGTAGACATGGGTGAATATTTTTGGCAAAAAGAGAAATAATAAAGTAAATTTTAAAGAAATAAAAATAAATCTTAATCCGTTTGAGGCATTTGCTCGACTATCGAAAAAATTTGACGATATATACATATTGGAATCTATATTTGGGCCAGAAAAATTATCAGAATTTTCTTACATTGGATTTAATCCTTCATTAATGATTACTCTAGATAATAACATTATCAAAGTTGTTAGTAAAAACAATGAGAATAACATAGACATTACTAACTCAAATGATCTATTTAGTAATTTAAGAGAGATACTAAAAGAAAATAAAATAGATAATAATTTCAATAGATTAATTGGTGGATTAGTAGGATTCATTTCTTATGATATAATTAGAAACTGGGAAGAGATATCAGACAATTATACTAAAGTAACTTATTCAGACTTTCAATTTGGATTATTTAATGAAGGTATAATATTCGATCATGAAAAAGGCAAAACGTATTATTATTATTCTGAACAAGATAAATCAGAGGAAATAATTGAATTATTAAATGCTGAATGGAAAGAAAGTGAAATTGGAACAATAAAGTATACAGAACCAAGTTCCAATATAAATAAAAAAGTATTTGAAAATAATGTCGAAATTGCAAAAGAATACATAAAATCAGGGGATATATTTCAGGTTGTATTATCAAGAAAGTATGAATTTGAGATAACAGGAGATTTGTTAGCGATTTACATGTCATTGAGGACAATAAATCCTTCACCTTATATGTACTATTACAAGAACAAAAATGTAAATATAATTGGATCTAGTCCAGAAATGCTAGTAAGAGTTACGAATAACCAGATTGAGACATTTCCAATAGCAGGAACACGACCAAGAGATAAGGATTCAGAGAAGAATAAACAACTAACAGAGGAATTGTTATCCGATGAGAAAGAAAGAGCTGAACACGTAATGTTAGTAGATTTAGCAAGAAATGATGTTGGTCAAATTTCTAAATTTGGAACAGTAAAAGTATCAGAATTTATGCAAGTACATCAATTTAGTCATGTTCAACATATTGTATCAAAAGTAGTAGGAGAATTAAGAACAGACAGAGATTGTTTTGATGCAATTAGAGCGATATTTCCTGCAGGGACAGTATCAGGAGCTCCAAAAATACGTGCAATGGAAATAATTCAAGAATTGGAAAATGAATCAAGAGGACCTTATGCAGGAGCATTAGGGTATTTTTCAAAAAATTTATGTGCAGATTTTGCAATAACAATCAGAACACTTGTTGTAAAAGGAAAAGATGCGTATATTCAAGCTGGAGCAGGAATAGTTGCAGATTCAATACCGGAAAAAGAATGGTTCGAAACGGAACAAAAAGCAAGTGCTTTAATTGCTGCATTAGAAATGTCGAAAGGAGGTAATTAATGTGAAATTATTAATAATAGACAATTATGATTCATTTACATATAATCTTGTTCAGTACTGTGGGGAACTATCAACAGAACCAATAGTATTCAGAAATGATCGTATTACTGTTAAACAATTCAATCAGATAGAACCAGAAAGAGTAATCATTTCTCCAGGACCAGGTAATCCATGTGATGAAAGGTATTTTGGCATATGTTCAGAAATAATCAGACTATCAGGAGAAAGGTCCATACCAGTACTAGGAGTTTGTCTAGGACATCAAGGAATTGGATATACTTTCGGTGGAACAATTAGACGAGCCAAGACATTGAAACATGGAAAAACAAGTCTGATTAAACATGATGGAACAGGTATTTTTAAAAATCTTCCAAATCCTTTTAGAGCAACAAGATATCATTCATTAGTAGTAGATGAAAAGACATTGCCAGATGAATTAATAATTTCCGCAAAATCTGAAGATGACAATGAAATTATGGGATTAAAACATAAAAAATATAACATCCAAGGAATTCAGTGTCATCCGGAATCTATTTTAACTGAAGCAGGAAAAAGATTACTACAGAATTTTATAGAAGGGGAAAATTAATGATAATTGATGCAATAAAAAAGAATGTAGACAAAAGTTCACTTTCAAGTGAGGAAGCATCACAAGCAATGAAAGAAATCATGTCAGGTTCTGCAACGCCGTCACAGATGTCTGCGTTTTTAATATCTTTAAGTATGAAAGGAGAATCGACTGAAGAAATCATAGCATTAGCAAAGACGATGAAAGAATTTGCTAATAGAATTAGACCTGCGTACGACAACAGATTAATAGATATTGTAGGAACAGGAGGGGATAAAATAAAAACAATCAATTTGAGTACAATTTCGGCATTTGTACTAGCATCGGCAGATGTTAAAGTTGCAAAACACGGAAATCGGGCAGCAACAGGAAAATGCGGAAGTGCAGATGTACTTGATAGATTAGGATACAAACTCGATACAAAACCAAAGATAGTAGAAGAATGTATCGAGAAAAAGGGAATTGGATTTATGTTTGCACCGGTTTTCCATCCAGCAATGAAAAACGTAATTGGAACAAGAAAGGAAATTGGAGTAAAAACAATTTTTAATATTTTAGGACCTTTAACAAACCCGGCAGATGTAGATTCAATGATAGTTGGAGTGGCTAACGTTGGATTAATTGACAAGTATGCAAAAATATTACCAGAACTTGGATGTAAACGTGCAATAATTGTACATGGCATGGATGGGTTAGATGAAATTTCGACATTTGGAGAAACAAAAATGAGATTTATTGGGGATTTAGAGAATCAGGGTGAAGAAATAACTGTAAAACCAGAAAACTTTGGTTTACAAAAAATTAACGCACAAGACATTGCAGGAACAGGAATAGATTATAATGCAGAAATTATGTTTCAAATTCTCGCCAACAGATTAGAAATTAATGATCCCAAGGTAGAAGCAGTAATTGCAAATTCATCTGTAGGTTTTATTGTTGCAGGAAAAGCAGCGTCAATTTCAGAAGGAGTAGAAAAAGCAAGAGAAACTTTAGTGTCAGGAAAATGTATTGATAAATTAAAGGAATTTATTCAATTTGTAAATGGAGATATGGAAAGAATTGAACAATTCGAATCGATTTGATAACAAATTTTTAACAGTAATTGCCGAAGAAATTAGAGAATTAATCGATAAAGATTACTATAGTAGATCAGACCAAGTTGATCGTCAAAATAATAGTCTAAAGGATGTATTACTAAGAAACAAAGAATATTATCCAATAATCACGGAAATTAAATTCTCTTCTCCATCATTAGGAAAGATAAATCTTGATTCCAATAATCAACAGGAAATATTATCAACAATGGAAAGAAATGGGGCGTCAGCCATATCAGTACTTACTCAACCATTATATTTTGACGGATCGTTAGACAATCTAAAAATTGTAAGAGAGAATACTAATCTACCAATATTAATGAAAGACATAATTATTGATACGAAACAGATTGATGCAGGTTTCAGTTTAGGAGCAGATGCAATATTGTTAATAGAAACACTGTTCAAAGAGAATAATAATAAACTAGAACAATTGATTACGTTTGCAAAGAATAAAGGTCTAGAAATATTATTAGAAGTCAATAATCGAGAAGAATTAAATAAAGCAGCAACAAGGGATGTAGATATTCTTGGAATAAATAACAGAGATCTAAATACACTAGAATTAGATATAGAAACGACTAATAGGATTTTAAAAGATTGTAATATAGATAAACCAATAATAAGTGAGAGTGGGATATTTACTAGTGAAGACATAAAAATGATCGGCAAAACTGGAGTAGAAGGATTTTTAGTAGGAACCTCGATAATGAAAGCAAATGATGTTGAAAAGAAAGTAATAGAATTAACAAGTGTAAAGAAATGAATTTAAAATCACAGCCAATTAAGGGAAAATTTGGAACATTTGGTGGAAAATATGTTCCTGAGACTTTAATGCCAGTCGTAGATGAATTAGAAGAAAAATATAATGAAATAAAGGAAGATGAAAAGTTCAATAATAAATTATCAGAATTGTTAGAAAATTATGCAGGTAGACCTACGCCAATTTATTTTGCAGAGAATCTATCAAAGAAATATGGAGGCAAGATCTATTTCAAACGAGAAGATCTACTGCACGGCGGAGCTCATAAGATTAACAACAGCATAGGTCAAGCATTATTAGCAAAATCAATGGGTAAGAAACGCATTATTGCAGAAACAGGAGCAGGACAACATGGAGTAGCAACAGCAATGGCATGCGCATTATTAGATTTAAAATGTGAAATATATATGGGGAGTAATGATGTTGAAAGACAGAGTCCAAACGTATTCAGAATGAAATTATTAGGAGCAGAAGTACATAGTGTGAAAAGTGGATCTAAAACACTAAAAGATGCAATCAATGAAGCAATACGAGACTGGGTTACTAATGTAGAATCAACTTATTATCTTATTGGTTCAGTAGTAGGACCTCATCCTTATCCCATGATTGTAAGAGATTTTCAGAGTGTTATAGGAAAAGAAATTAAAGAACAATTTCCAAAAATTTCATCAAATGAAATACCAGATATTTTAATTGCATGTGTAGGAGGAGGAAGTAATGCAATTGGAACTTTTTATCCGTTTTTAGAGGAGAAATGTAAGCTAGTAGGTGTAGAGGCAGGTGGACTAGGCATAGAGAAAGGAAAACATTCATCAACGTTAGTGGCAGGAAGTGAAGGAGTATTACATGGAGCACGAAGTTATTTGTTACAAGATGACGAGGGACAAATTAAAGAAACCCATAGTATTTCTGCAGGATTAGATTATCCAGGAGTAGGTCCAGAACATTCTTTCTTAAAAGATCAGAACAGAGTAGAATATGTTAGTATAAAAGATGATGAAGCGATAAATGCATTCATAGAAATGTCAAAACTAGAAGGAATTATTCCTGCATTAGAAACATCACATGCAATAGCAGAAGCAATAAAACGTGCTCAAGATGTAAAGGATAAGCAATCCATAGTAGTGACTTTATCAGGAAGAGGAGATAAAGATACACCAATAATTGCAAAACATTTGGGTAATAATTTATGAATATTGCAGAAAAATTCAAAGAAGGAAAAGAACAAAATAAATCATTATTAATTGGCTTCATAACTGCAGGAGATCCATCTATTGAATTAACATCAAAACTTGCAGAAGCAATGGTAAAAGGCGGAGTAGATATCATCGAATTAGGAATTCCATTTTCAGACCCTATTGCGGATGGTCCTACTATACAATCATCAAGTATGAGATCATTATCAAATGGAACAACAACTAAGGATATTTTAGATACTAGTAAGAAGATTGTGGAGAATTTGAATGTACCAGTTGTTTTACTCACTTATTATAACACTATAATGAAAATTGGTACAGATGTATTTTTACAAGAAGCTGCAAAGGCTAAAATTTCAGGTATCGTATCTCCCGATTTACCACCTGAAGAGGGAAAAGAATACATAAAATTAGCAAGAGGCAAGGACATAGATACTATATTCTTAGCTAGTCCAGCAACAAACAATTTACGATTAGATAATATAATTGATTCAACGAGTGGATTTCTATATATGGTAAGTTTATTTGGAGTAACTGGAACAAGAGATTTGTTCAATGAATATTCTTCAGATGCAGCAAAAAGAATAGTAAAGAGAGTAAATGGAAGAATACCAGTAGCAATTGGATTCGGAATATCAAAACCTGAACATGTAAAACATTTTACAAAGTTAGGGGTCGACGGAGTGATTGTAGGTAGCGCGTTCATAAAAATTATCGAAGAAAATTCAGGAAACACAGATGTTATGATTAATAAATTAAATAAATTATCATTAGAGCTATCTCAGGCTACAAATAATTAATCTAGATTTTCAGGTTTAATTATAAACAGTGGAACAAATAATTCATCGTCTGTAAGACCGCCATGATAACCCGATAATGAAGCTTTAAAATCAGATTTAAAACGGTGCATCAGTGCAGTTCCTTTACGTGAAAGTATTGTAAAATCACCCAAAGCAGAAGAAATATCTTTGTTTACAATTTTTGAACCGTAAAAACCTTCTTTGACAAATTTGTCGCTTGGAAAAATATCTAATTGATTTTTATATTTACTAAATATAGTCTTAAATTTTTTATTATTAGAAGAGTCGGATTTAATAAACGAAGTACGAGAATCTCCAGAAGGAGGACGGTTAAGATTATCTAAAAGATTAGGGACAGTATTAGTAAATATCCTGCCTCGTTTATTTACATGAACTAATCCATGATCACCTGTAATCAATATACAAACCTTATTTCGATATTGACGTTTTATATTATTAATAAACTCAGTAATTAGTCCATATAAGATACTTCTTAATTCACTTTGGACTTCTTCAGTGAATGGACCATAAACATGAGATGCAGAGTCTAGAGCATCCCAATAAGCGAACACAAAGGGAGTCTTTTTATTGATTAATTTTGAGAGATTAAGAAACATATCTGAAGAATTAACATAAGGCAAGACATCAGCGCCTTTATGCAACATACGTGATAAAGCACTTTTTTTATATATCCAACGTGTGAGAACTTTGCTTTGTATATCCATCTTCGAAAGTGATTGGTAAAGAGTGTCTTTTGGAAGAAAGGTTTCTGGATCAAAACCGAATTTTGTTAGTCCAGTACTCGTCCTATCTGACGCAGGACTAAAATTAACCATATTTGCAATAGTGCCATATTTTCTAAGATACATNGTATGTCCAATGATGCCATGTTCACTAGGAGTCATACCAGTGTTAACAGTACTAAGTGCAGTAGATGTTGTTGAAGGAAAAGTAGAAGTAAGTGGAATAACAACATTATTGAAATAGACTTGTTTTAGAAACTTGTTATGAAGAGAATTTTTTATTAAATTAAATCCCAATCCATCTATTAGTAAAAGAACAATAGAATGACAACCGTCCAGGGAATTTTGAACAGGATTGTCATTTATAAAATTTTTAGATTTTTTTCCAAAATGTGTTAATATTGTAGGAGCAAGATTTGCTAACGAATACTTGTTATAATGAGGTTTATAATAACATCTAAAATTTGATTGTGTAATTTTATTCAAAACTATAGATTGATAATTGTCATGAGCATATACCATAAGAAATCACTTATGTGATAGAATTGCAGAATTGTTAGAAACAACTCTACAGAAACCAATACGATTGAATTGTATTAGATCNCCGTCGTTGAGTTGTTGGCAATTACTTTCTGCAAATCCGTTTAGTGTTGTTAGACTATCTGGATGAAATTCAAATAAACCNTCAGAATTAATGGAAAATTTATCGTTATTTGGAATAGTAAGGTTAAAAGGTATTCCATCAGATGCCACCCAATGAATTTTTTTAACCTTAGGGATGGGTTTCTGGCTAACAAAATCAGCTTCAATAATCATTTTAGTTTTGTTTTTAATTTCAATATTAAACAAATCCATTAGTCTAATCACATCACCTGANTTAGAATTATTTAGATCATCTATAGAAACCCAAAATTCATCAGATATGTTTATGGTTCTTGAACCAAGATTTTCAGTAGGATGATGTTTCAGAGTAACTGATTGTATAGGAACATTTGTAACTATTAATTTAATTGGATCTTTAACAAAAAAATAACGTTTGTCAGTCTTATCACGGGCTTTTCGATTAAATGAAGCAACAAGTTCCAGGCTAGGTGAAGATTCGCTTTTACTAAGGCCCAATGAATCAATAAAATTATTGATTCCTTCTACAACAAAACCACGACGACGAAGTGCGGAAATTGTAACAAGTCTTGGATCGTTCCATTCTTTGATTTGGCCTTTTTCAATAAGGGTGTTAATTACGCTTTTAGATGTCGGTGAACCTTTCATCAATACACGAGAAAAATTCATTAACGAAGGTCTAGTTTGTATATTTCCTTGTTCAAAAACAATCTTAGTAATTTCATTATATAACTCATTACGTAATTCAAATTCTTTTGAACGCAATACATGAGTAACTCCTTGTAAACAATCAATTATTGGNGCTGCAAGATCGTATGTAGGCCAAATCCAATACTTGTTANCTGTCCTTGGATGAGGAGAATTTATTATCCTCATCAGAGTTGGATCGCGCATAGCGGTATTATCTGATTTCATATTTCCCTTAAATCGAATAATCACATTAGATAATTCTGTAGAAGAAAAGAATTTTTCTATGTTTGTTACATGGTTAAGATTAGTACGATGTTCACAGGATTGTTTATTTAATCTATTAGTTTTTAATATTTCAGATTTACATTCACAGATATATAGATAATTATCAATTAGCATCTGTTTAGTAATTTCATAAATTTTTTCAATGAAGTCTGACGAATAAGAAATTTCGTTAAATTTAATACCCATCCANGCTAAATTGTCTTCAATTATTTTATAGAATTTATTATCAACAGCATTGGGATTCGTATCATCAAAACGGAGTAATAGTTGACCGGAGTGTTGACGTGTATATCTCTCATTTAAACGAAATGCTTTGACATGTCCAAGATGTAAATANCCATTTGGATTTGGTGAAAATCTTGTTATTATTTTTTTATAAGCAGAAAAATTTGGAAGATCAGGTAGAGGAAATTGTTCATCGTGTTTTGGTTTGGGTTTTAAATTTGGAAAATCTTTTTGTAGAAGTTCAATCTGTTCCGCAGGACTCATAGAATTAATCTGGTCAATAATTGGTTTAATATCTGGAATCAATTTCTTAATATTTGGCTTTAATTCAGGTTTTTCTGCAATAATTTTGTTAATGACAGAACCAAGATTTGCCTTACCGTCGTGTTGAGAAGCATTAAATAAACTATATTTAAAGACCAATTCCTGAATTTCTGGCTTGACCAAGATTTACCAATTCCTTGAAACCATATACTTAGTTATATTATTCAACAACAATCTGGCTCTAGTNTNAGGTAAATCAGAGAAAATNTTATTAAATTCGNTTAATGCTTTTTCTGAGAGTTCATTGCAAATATTAGTTGCATAATCAAGTGACTTATATTTAGAGATCAAATCTAATAATTGTTGGTAATTACCTTCACGAAATTCACGATTATTATTAAAAAAAGATTCAATAAACTCCCGATCGGAATTATTACATNATTCTAATAAATGAATAAGAATTAATGTTCTTTTACCTTCAATTAGATCTCCGGCATATTCTTTACCATATTTACCATCGGCAGTAAGGTTGAGAATATCATCACGAATTTGAAATGCAATTCCTAAATTAGTGCCAAATTCTACAAATTTATTTTCGTCAATAGTATGTTTATTTGCAATCATATTGCCTAAACGAAAAGGAGTAATACATGTATACCAAGAAGTTTTTTTAGTACACATTATAAAATAATCGTCTTGTGANATATCCCAATCGTTTGTGTTAGACCAAGATAATTCCATATGTTGTCCTTCAGTAGTTTCATTCAACATATTTATGAATTCGTCAATTATATTTAGTGTAAGGTCAGCTCCTAATAATGAATGATTATTTTGTAATAAAGACCACATTCTACCATGTAATGAATCTCCTGCGTTAATTGCCAATGGTATTGTATGTTTACGGTGGAGAACAGGTTGTCCACGACGGAGTTCAGATTCATCTTCGATATCATCATGAATTAATATCCAATTCTGGAATAACTCGAGTGATGAAGCAGTTAATAATGCATNATTTACTTGACCACCAAATGCTTGGCAAGTAAACAAGCAGATTGAAGAACGTATTCCTTTAGCAGGACGTAATGGATAATCGCGCATCATATTGTATAATAAATCAATTTCTTGTATACTGTGAGTTTTTGGAAGNAAATTTATAATAGTATCATCAATTAGTTTTTTGTTANCCTGGATTTCAGGTTCAGACAAAACATCATTAGTATTATTCGTCATTGGTTCAACGAACCTTTGAGATCCAACTAGTAAGTGGTTCAGTAGTAATATATTCAGTAGATTTAAGATCTCGAATGTTTTTTGCTCCTACAAGAAACATAGTTGATTTGAGTTCTAAGCTTAATTGATTAATGGAATCTGTGAGTGACTTGTATGACTTTGACGCAGGTGTAAGCATAGGACGTGCAANCGCTCCAACATCAGCTCCAAGTACTATAGTTTTGGCAAGATCTAATCCATTACGTAAACCACCGGATGCTATAATAGGAATTTTCACAGAATTACGAGCAAGAAATACAGCAGCNGCAGTTGGTATTCCCCAATCCCAAAATAATGAACCAAGNTGGGATTTTTGTTTATTTTTAAATTTTTTAGCACGAAGTTGTTCAATACCNGCCCAACTAGTACCTCCCATACCTGCAATATTGATTGCGTTAACTTTATTTCTATATAATTTTCTAGCTACTGATGGAGATATTCCTGAACCAACTTCTTTAACNATTATAGGTATATCTAAATCTGAAGAAAGTTCTTTGATCCTAGATAATATACCAGAAAANTTTGGTTCNCCTTCAGGTTGTACAAGTTCCTGAAGAGGATTCANATGGATAGCGAGAGCATCTGCGTCAATCATTTTCAATAGTTTTTTAATGGATTTGTAATCAAGTCCTTGAGAAAGTTGTGCACCTCCAATATTTGAAAAAATAAATGCATTTGGAGCATTCTTTCTAACAACTTTAAAGCTTTTTGCCAAATCACTAGATAATAAACCAGCTCGTTGACTACCAACACCCATACCAATACCAAATTCTTCAGCTGCTTGTGCTAATCTAGAATTAATTTTTTGTGCTGCAGGAGTTCCACCAGTCATTGAATCAATCAAAAATGGAAATTTAAAATTATGATTAAGGAATTTTGTAGATGTTTGAATAGCGTCAAGATTAATTTCTGGTAAAGCGCAATGAATCAACTCAACACATTCTAGAAGCGTTGTTTTATGCATAGCACTAATATTCTTTAACGCAAGATCAATACCATCTTTTTTACGATCCTTAATAATATCAATTGAACGTTTTTTGTTCAGCTTTTATCACCAANAAATAATGTTCCCACATGCTCGCCCTTTAATGCTTTCATTAAAGTGTGAGAATTCAGCCCATTAGTAATCTGAACTTCNATACCGAGATTAGCAATTTTCATACTTTGAGTTATTTTCGTTTTTATTCCACCAGTAACATCATAATCAAGTTTAGAAAATTTAAAATTATTGTGAAGATCAGAAATTTTTGGAATTAAACTTGATTTATCATNAATATCTTCATAGATTCCATCAATGTTAGAAGCAAAAACAACACGGGATGGTTTTAATAANNTACATAAATCCAATACAATAACATCTCCAGAAATAATATAGAATCCTTTCGAACCAAGTAAAACATCGCCAAAAGTAGTAGGTANAAGTCCAAAAGACAAGCTATGTGTTAATATTTTTTTCCAAGAATTAGGAATTTTATTGTTATTATACATATAGATTGGTGAAAAAGAAAATGTGTCGAGTTTATTTTTTTGAAAAACATTTATTATTTTACTATTTAGTAATTGCATCGAATCTCGAATTTTAATAACGGATTTAATAGAACGTGTAGGTTTATCAGATACNCCATAATATTTTGCATAATAATGGCCAAAGGAACCNGCCCCATGAACTATCATCACAGGTCCGTCAAAGTTTTTAATAATTTTTGCAATATTATCAACAGAATTATAATTAAATGTCAAAGGTTTTAATTTATTAGTAACAACTGAACCNCCTAATTTTATAATTGTTAATCTTTTGACCATGTCCTTACGCCGTTTTGTGGTAATTTAACAGAAAATGATTTAAAACCATGATTATTTAATTCTTGAATAATTTTGTGAGTTTTCTTTGAAGGAGCAATAGCTATTATTGAACCTCCACCACCAGCTCCAGTAATCTTTGCCCCATATGCTCCAAATTCTAAACATAAATCTATCAGTTGATCAGTTATAGCTGTACTTAATCCAAANTCAGATAAAGTAGAATTAAAAAAAGTAAGCAGAGAACCTAATTTAATATAATCTTTTTGTAATAATGATTGGAGAACNTCTTTAGTAAGTATATGAGAGGAATCAACAAGACTATTAAAATAATTAGGTGTTAAATTCTGGAAATTATTGAATTTATTAATCATTTTTGATGTTTTACGACCTTTCCCACTGACTGATACGATAAATTCAGGAGTATAATCAAGACTGATTTTTTTAGGTTCGTTGCCTTTACGAAATAGTATCAACCCACCAAAAACACTAACAGCAACATCAATACCTGAAGGATTACCATGTATAATTTTTTCGCCATTCATAGCAAGATCATAAATGGTTTTTTTAGAAAGTTTTTCNTCAAAAAGCGATGCAATAGATGAGACAGTAGCGACACATAAAGCACTTGAAGAACCTAATCCAGAACCTCTTGGAATATGAGATTCTATTTCAAGAGAAAGATTTTCTTTTCTGTTTAAATAACTAAGAGTCTTATTTCTAACAACAGCAACCGGGTCATGTGTAAAATTGTAATTAGATGTAAGCCTTTGATGTTTATAATTGATAGTATTAGTACGGGAAAATTGACATGAAACTCTAATATTTTGATTTATTGCAGCTGCAAGTGCTTGAGATCCATGAACAACAAAATGTTCTCCTGAAATTATAATTTTACCAGGAGCTTCTGCAATTGAGATCAAAGTACTTTATAAAATACATTACAACAATAAAAATCAACGGTTAATTGAGTATTAATAGAACAAGAAAATTAATCGTCGTCAGTTAGTTTTGTCTCAAAGTCCTCAATTGAAGAAGACAATGATTCATTTACAGATAGTTTACCCAATTGTTGAAGAACTGAACGAGNAAGTAACCACATAACAGCAGCTAATGCTTTTCGTCCTCTGTTATTTGCAGGAATAACAAAATCAATATTTTCAGTAAGATTATCTGTATCACAAATTGCTATAACAGGTATTCCAACACTAGTAGCTTCAACAACTGCTTGTTGATCCATTGCTGGATCAGTTACCAATACTGCTTCTGGATCAATATGATCAGGATATAATGGATTAGTAAAAGTCCCTGGCATAAAACGACCAGTTAATGGAAGTGTCCCGGTTATCTCNGCAAACTTAGTGACAGGAGTTTTACCATACTCACGAGAAGAATAAACAACAACTCGATTAAGATCAAGATTTGAAATCATTTTAGAAGCTATTTCAATACGTTCTAAAGTTTTACCAACGTCAATTATATGTAATCCATCTTGACGCGTACGACTAACAAAAGAAGCCATAGATTTAGTTTTGACTAAAGTACCTACTCTAATCCCAGTAGAAAGTAGAGTCTGTTCCGACATTTGTTGAGTAATGGAATCAGGAAGAGTTCCAGAATCCTCTATACTATCATTTTCAAATTCAATTGACATANTTGTTAACCCTCGCAATAGGCATCGACAAACCATTATTTATAAAGTTAGTTTCNTCAATACGAATTAATTCATTTAGTTTAGAAACTCTTTCTCCACCAACAACTCCACTTTTCATCATAACAGCCCCAGATCCAATAGAAATATGAGCTAGATGAGGATCTATAGTATCACCTGATCTATGCGATGCAATAATTGCATAGTTATTTTTATTACACAAGGCTGCAAATTCCATAGCATCTCCTAAAGCTCCTGCTTGGTTTACCTTTAGTATTACAGAATTTCCAGCTTTTTGATCAATTCCTTTTTGGAGTATAGAAGTATTAGTAACGAATAAATCATCTCCAACAATTAAACAGTTATTATTTTGAGACGAAAGACGAGTAAAATCAGAAAAAGCTTCTTCGTGTAAAGGATCTTCAACATAAATTAAGCGATATTTATCAATCAATTCCAATACATATGAAATTTGGTCTTCAGGAGTACGTGATATATTTTCACGCGAATAAACATAAAGTTCCTTATCAGGATTCCAGAGAGATGAAGAAGCAACATCTAAACCCAATCTAATTTCAAAACCAACAATATCAGAAACAGTNTCAATTGCTTCTTTTGCAACTTCAAGTGCACTAGTATTAGAAAATTGTGGGGCCCATGCGCCTTCGTCCCCTTTACCTCCTGAGAATTTTGAATCTTTTTTGTCAATAATTTTTTTTATTTCTTTATGAACCATAAGGTTAGCTCTAATTCCAGAATGAATAGAATCAGCTCCTAATGGATATGAAAGAAATTCCTGAATGTCTGTAGAACCATTTCCTGCATGCATACCTCCTCCTAAAACATTTCCTAATGGCAAAGGCATTTGAATAGGATTTCCGTCTGAAAGTAATTCATAAATTTGTTTATTAAGATATTTTGCAGCTGCATCAACTGAAGCAAGAGATATTGCATATGCAGCGGAACCACCAATAGAGGAATAATTTGTTGTTCCGTCTATTTTTCTTAATATATCCCTAACGTCATAAATATCTGAAGCATCAGCTCCAATTAAATGAGATTTGTATTCATTTAGGTATTCTACAGTATCCTTACAATTAGTATTTCTGAATGCAACTGCTTCAAATTTTCCTACACTAGCACCAGCAGGAGAAGAAGCAGTACCAATTATATTACCAATAGAAACCTCAACTTCTATAGTCTCACTGCCACGACTATTNTAAATTAAACGTGATTTAATATCTGTGATTTGTGTCATATTATCTCTTTTCAGTAGAATTATTAAATAGATTCTCGATCAAATTCAGAACGTTTATGTGATAATCTTTCATGATATTTTACTACTTGATCAATGACATTAGAATTAGACAATAACATCCTTCTACAACAATATCGAGTAACACCAAGTTCTGTTAGAACTTCAGCAGGATCGCCACCATTAGTAACCCTAGTTTCCAATTCCTCCAGTTTATCAGCTACAACCCCACCACAACTAAAACAACGTACAGGTATAATCAAACAATTTCACCAAAATTTAACGATATGATTTTTGTTTTCTCCGTCTCGCGCCGGGACCACCAAATTTTTTAGATTCAGTACGTCTAGAATCACCAGAGAGTAGATGTTTATCAAAATCTGTAATACNATTTTTTATTTCTTTAGTTTTAAAATGTGNATCTAATGCACGGCAAATTGCTATTGAACATGCTTCTGCTTGTCCCATAAATCCACCACCAGCTACGCGAACATTAATATCAACTTTATCACGATGTTTGCCAATTAGCTCAAGAGGAGTTAACATTCTTTCTCGAGCAATGAGTGGAGTAATTATTTCAACAGGTTTTTTATTTATGTAAACTCGNCCTTTACCTGTAGTGACTACTGCAGTAGCTTTTGCAGTTTTTCTTGATGCAGGTATCAACTTAGATTTTTTCTTCATGATACTTTATTCCATCCCATAGATGAACATAAGTCACCAATGGTCATATAATAAGATAATGATTTAGTAGGTAAAGCATTATCAATTGTAGTTAATTTTTTATCTTTATATTTTTCAGGAATTGAAATATAAACTCTAAGGCGTTTTTTTGCNTCTATACCTCTAGGTTTAGTTCTTGGCAGCATACCACGAACCATCTTTTCCATATAAGTATCAGGTCTCCTNGGATGAAAAGGACCGTGTTTTGGATGTACACGACTAGATATTTCCAATCTTAATTCATTTTCTTTGAGAATAGATCGCCTACTACCGGACATCAAAATTTTTTCTGCATTAACTAAAATAACGCGATTGCCGTTTAGTAGAGTTTTAGCAATATTAGAACAAAGTCTACCAGCTAAATGTTTGTCGCCATTAATTATAACTGTAGATTCAGATTCAGGCAATAAAGATTTTCACTCCTTTACCTTCAGGATTTGTTTCTACTAATTTTTCTATCAACAGAGTTTTTCCTCCGGCGTTATGAATTTTTTCTTTGGCAGTTTGTGAAAAATCAACAGCTCCAATTGTAAGTGAATGTTCAATTACTCCACCTCCAAGAACTTTACCCGGAATAGCAACAACATCACCATTCTTTGTAAGTTTAGATAATTTTCCAATATTTATNTCATGATTGTGTTTAAGTTTTTTAAGTACATCATTCCATAACTTAGAATTATTTTTTCTTGCTACACGTTTTATAGATTCGATCCTATAATCATTAAATACCAATTCATACAGACTCCTTAACAGATTCAGTAATTTCATTTAATTTAGTGTTTAATATATTTGTAGCTTCTGATAATATATCGCTAGCTGGAAGACTTCCAGTTGATTCTAATGTTAAGTGAAATGTAGAAGGATCTTCAGTATCAGTAAGTGTAGAAACAGAAACAGGNTGCCATTTTGCATGATCACGACCTTTACCTAATTTTGCGTAAGCTTCTAATTTAATTTCGTGATCTGGNGCGAGTTTAACAATTGGAATATTATCAACATATGGTTTTACAGATTCATCTTCAGACCTNAGATCTCCTGAATAAATTGTTTTTACATCATCAGTAGCAATCGCATTAAGTACCAATAACACACGACATTTAGAACAACCAAGATCNGTTTTACAAGAACAATCTTGTGGTAAAACATAACCTTTCAAATCGGTAGATAAAGGTATTAATCCTAAACGATGGGCAAGGATTTCGTCATAAAGTACAGAAGAATTTTGTTGAANAACGACATCNTCAATTGCCATACAAGGCACTTCACTAATAGCAAACCGGCGTAATGCATTAGCATAGACTCGATCTACACCCTTAATCGAGACTTTTATGCGTGAATCTGAAGATTCGAGAATTTTAATAGCAGTCAATATATATCTCCTTAATTATACCTTAGTAAACGCATCGTATTACAATTAAAACCTTATCATTTTTCGATAAAGATTAATTAGAGGCGTCAATTAGATATGTATAAAATTGTCGGCCGAATTCAAGTACATAGTAAGAATAATGGGTAGAGATGTGAGTGGTACAAAAAAGNTTGTTCCAGCACTCTCAAATATCAGAGGNATAGGNAATAATTTAGCNCATTATATAANACGATCTTTAGATATTGATAGGAATCAAAGGATGGGAATGTTGTCNGATGAACAGATNAAATCTATAGAAGATAGCCTCAAGANTATAGAAAATTCATACCCAGCATTTGANTTAAATAGACAAAAAGAGATGCAAAANGGAAAAGATTCACATGTANTAGAAACAGATCTTATCGTTGCTAAGAAACAAGATATTGATTTAGAAAGAATTTTACAAAGCTGGAGAGGTACAAGACATTCTTTAGGACTAAAGGTACGAGGTCAGAGAACCAGATGTACAGGAAGATCAGGAAAAGTAGTAGGTGTACGTAAATCAACATTAAAACCAGGCACGGCGAGCAAGTAGATGGGAGATCCAAAATTTTCTAGAAAAAAAGCAAAACGACCAAGAAATCCATGGCAACGTAATTTATTAAAAGAAGAATTAGAACTAGTTGGAAAATTTGGATTAAGAAATAAAAAAGAATTACACAGAGCATCAACTGAACTTTCAAGAATAAGAAATCAAGCAAGACAACTTTTAGCTGCACCAACTGAAGTAAGAACATCAAAAGAGTCCATATTACTATCATCTCTTGTAAGAAAAGGAATAGTAACTAATGATGCAACACTTGATAATATTTTAGCACTGAATGTTTCAAATATTTTAGAAAGAAGACTTCAAACAATTATTTTGCAGAAAGGTATAGCCAGAACTCCACACCAATCTAGACAATTAATTACACACGGACATGTATCTATTGGTGAGAATAGAATAACTATACCAGGATATATAGTAAAACAAAATGAAGAATCACAAGTACAAATGACAGAAGGAAGTACGTTTGTCCTGCCAGAAGAGAAAGTTAAGAAACAGGAAACAGAAAACATTTCTATTGAAAATGAAGACAAAAATAATAAACAGNAATTAGATTCAACAGCTAAACCAGTAAAAGATACCAANAAACANNAAGATTCAACAGCTAAACCAGTAAAAGATACCAAGAAACAAGAAGATTCAACAGCTAAACCAGTAAAAGATACAGAGGTTAAAAAGAATGAGTAAAAGTGACGTATCAAAAAAATGGGGAATAGTTCATATTTTTAGCAGTTATAATAATACAATTGTGCATATAACTGATCTAANTGGTTCTGAAACAATAGCAATAAGCTCTGGAGGAAGACATGTAAAAGCAGATAGATTTCAAGCTACACCATATGCAGCAATGAAATCTGCNCAAGCAGCTGCAGAAGTAGCAAAATCGAAAGGAATAGAACATCTACACATCAAAGTACGTGCAGTCGGTGGAGTAAAATCAAGAACTCCTGGACCAGGTGCACAAGCAGTTATTAGAGCAATAGCGAGAGCAGGTTTTAGAGTTGGAAAAATTGAAGATGTAACTCCAATTCCACATGATTCAACAAGAAAAGCAGGTGGAAGAAGAGGAAGAAGAGCATAGTTTTTATTGATTAATTGAGCTTCAAGTTCTGTGTTCTAGAAATGTGTGGAATCACAGGATATATTGGAANAAACAATGCAGCTCCAATATTATTACAATCGCTAAAAAGAATGGAATATAGAGGNTACGATTCAGCAGGTATTGCNACAATTCATGAAAATAAATTAATTGTAAAAAAAGGAATAGGAAGAATTGATATAATTAACAAGNATATTAACTTCAAAAATATGTCAGGGAAAACAGGAATTGCTCATACACGATGGGCAACACATGGATCGGTAACAGAAGAAAACAGCCATCCTCACAAATCATGTAATGATAAAGTAGTTATTGTTCATAATGGAATTATAGATAATTACCGGGAATTACAAAAGACATTATCTTCAGAACATAAAGTAAAAAGTGAAACAGATACAGAAGTTATCGTACATTTAATAGAAGAAGAATATAAAAAAGNAAAAGATCCGATTAAGGCAATAAATAATGTTATTTCAAAGCTAACAGGAAGTTTCGCACTTGTAATACTTTTTAAAGATCGTCCAAATGAAATGTATGGAGTAAGAAAATATGCNCCATTAATAATTGGAACGGGAAAAGGAGAAAATTTTATTGCAAGTGATATAGTGTCATTTATTGATTATACAGATAATGTAATATTTTTAGAAGATAAAGAAATAGTTAAAGTTACAGCAGATTCAATAGAAATAATTAATTTTAGTGGTAAACAAGTAGTACGAGATAAAACCCATGTAGCTTGGGAAGCAGCAGATGTATCAAAAGAAGAATTTTCTCATCATACATTAAAAGAGATACATGAACAAAATAATACCGTCAGTAATGCTTTAAATCAGAAAGAAGAAGATTTAACTAATTTTATAAAAGAATTAAAAAGCGCAAAAAATGTTTTTCTGACTGGTTCAGGATCTAGTTATCACGTTGCCTTAATATTAAGAAATATGTTGACAAAAATCGCAAAAATTCCTGCNCAAGCATTCCTATCAAGTGAATCAGATGAATATGAAGAAATGATTAATGATGAATCAGTATTAATTCCNATATCACAAAGTGGAGAAACTGCAGATTTACTAGAAGTAATTCGCAAAGTAAAGAACAAAGGAGTTAAAATCCTATCGATATANAACACAGAAGAATCNTCGTTATCAAGAATGAGTGATGTAAGTCTATATTTGAATTGTGGACCAGAAATCGGTGTGGCAGCTACAAAAAGTTTTACGGCACAATTGGCCATTACATATAAAATAATTTTTAAATTATGTAAAATGGAAAACGCGAAAAACGAATTAGAAAAANTACCGTCTAANATAAATGAACTTTTAGATAATAAAAAATCTTTAGAAGAAATAATAGAATTATTTAATAAATCAAATGATGTATATTTTTTGGGTAGATCAATTCATCATCCAATTGCGTTAGAAGGTGCACTAAAATTAAAAGAACTGGCATACATTCATGCAGAAGGTATGGCAGCAGGAGAACTAAAACATGGTACNTTAGCTCTTGTAGAAGAAGGAACTCCAGCAGTTATAATAAATCCAAATGATGAAACTTACCAAGATACAATCAGCAATGCAATAGAAATGAAATCTAGAGGAGCTAAAATAATAGGAGTATCNTCAATTAATGACAGTGTATATGATTACTGGATAAAGATTCCCGAAGTAGATAAAATCCTTTATCCCATATTAGAAGTAATTCCACTTCAAATTTTAGCTTACTATACAGCTATTAGAAGAAAACACAATCCTGATTATCCAAGAAACTTAGCAAAATCAGTAACTGTAAAATAAAAACTAAACATCAGTAATTTCATCGTNGTCAAGCGAGAATGAAGTTAATCTATTACCTTCTTTATCATAACAACATAATTCATTGTTTTCGTCCTTAGTTTTACCGTGAGAACTATCACAAAATGGATATGTTTTACTAATACCGCACATGCAAATTTTAACTTTGTCACCAGAAGGTGTAATATGAATAAATGGTTTATCAGTAGAATGTTTAATCAATCGAGTCATGAAAAAGATATCTCAACAATGATTAATAAATCATCTAAATAAATTAGTGGGCACGCCCGGATTTGAACCGGGGACCTTCGCCATGTAAAGGCGATGTCCTAACCATTCTAGGAATCTTTAGATTCAGGCTAGACGACGCGCCCCNCTNTATATTTTNNNTCAGGAATTATTTTAAGTATTCATGCTTAAATTATATTTTAATAATAATCATAGGGAACTATGTCAAACGATATTTTGGTAATTGATCCAAGCATAGCAGGAGTATCTGGAGATATGTTACTAAGTTCAGCTGTAGATCTGGGAGCAGATGAGAAGTCAACTATAGACAATATATTATCAATAAAAGACCATTTTAGTGAATGTAATAAACTTGAAGTTAATTTTAATAATGTAACTAAAAACGGATTCCGTGCNAAAAAAGTCGAAATAAAAATAAAAGAAGATATCAAAGAGCGTAATGTCAAAATACTAAATGATAAATTAGAGAATTGTATTGAGTCGATTTCTCTATCAGATTCTGCAAAAAATTTNATTAGAAAATCTTTTTTTACACTAATTGAAGCTGAAAAATATCTTCATGGAATGGAAAGTAAAAAATTACATTTACATGAAGCAGGATCTATAGACACATTTGTAGATATAATTGGAACAGCATCTGCATTTGATAATTTAGGAATATTCAATCTAGAAGAGATTATAACAACACCAGTATCGATCGGAGGGGGTGAATTATCTTTTTCTCATGGAAAGATGCAAAATCCNTCACCAGCAGTATTAGAAATAGCAAAGGAAAACGAATTAATAATTAAAGGTGGGCCAGAAAAATATGAAATAGCAACACCAACAGGAATGGCAATGTTGGCTTCTTTAGCTAAAGTAAGTCAGGAAGTATTTCCTGTGTTAAAACCAAAAATAATAGGCATAGGAGCAGGTACATTGGAGTTTGAAAATGTTCCAAATATTTTACGTTTAACATTAGGAGAAAAATCAATTTTACTAAAAGACGAAGTAACAGTAATTGAAACTAATGTAGATGACATTACTGGAGAAGAATTAGGNTATGCCTTACAAAAAATTATGTCNTTTGGAGCACGTGACGTCTCANTAATTCCAATATTCGGGAAAAAAAATCGTCCATCGCATTTACTACGAGTAATTACAGATATAGACAAATCGGAATATTTTTCAAATTTAATCATACAAGAAACTGGAACATTAGGGGTAAGAATATATCCGACTTCCAGATATATTCAAAAACGAGAAGAAATTATGTTANATGTAAAAATTAATAACAAATCAGAGAAAATCACGGTAAAGATTTCTAAAACAGAATCTGGAAAAATTATTTATTTCAAACCTGAATTTGACCAAATTAAAGAATTAGCNGAGAAATATAATATCAACTTAAGAAAATTAAAAGAAGATATTAAAAATCAGATTAATAATAAATTATTTAATTGATTTATTTTTAGCAATTGTAGAAGCTATAACACCTGCGGCAATTCCAGAGTCAATGTTAACAGTAGCAATTCCAAGAGAACAAGATTGTAACATACTCATTAAAGCTGATATTCCTTTATCACCATAGCCATAACCGATCGAAGTAGGCACTCCAATTACTGGAATGTCNACCATACCTGCAATAATTGATGGCATAGCACCCTCACGTCCGGCAACAGCAATAATTACATCAACATCTTCTTTGATGACAGATGACAATGAATCAAACAATCTATGTATTCCTGCAATTCCAACATCATAACAGGTAATAATTTTACATCCAACTTCTTCTAGTATGACTTTTGATTCTTCAGCAACAGGAATATCTGCAGTACCTGCAGTAATTATTGCAACACTACCCGAAAGTTTTTGTCTAGGTTTTTGATTAGATATAACAATTGTACGGGCAAGGTCATTAGTTTTAATATATTTCTTTGGAAATGTTTTGGATATTTCTTTAAGACAAGATGAATTAATACGACTAATAATAACTTTACCGGAATTTTGAAACATACTTTTAGCAATTTTGACTACTTGTTGAGNAGATTTACCCTCGGCNAGAATTATTTCAGGAATGCCTTTTCTGGAAGCACGGCCGGTATCAAGTTTTGCAATACTACCAACTTTAATAATTGAATCTAATTGAAGAAGTTTCTTAGCTTTACTAGCGGAAAGATTACCAGATGCAACCTTTTCAAGTATTTCATCTATGTTCATTTTTTGAAGATGATTTATTTAGATTCCCTGATTTATAACCTGACAGTTCGAGAGTAACAAACTTAAACCCAAGTTTCTTTAATTTACTATCGATTTTGTCCATAATTGATTCATTCAATAACAAAAATCTTTCAGAAGGTCCAACCTCAATACGAGCAATATCACCATGATCTCGTACACGTAAGATTTCAATACCGGTAAGTTGTTTTATAATAATTTCAGCTTGCTCGATTTTATCTAATTTATTCAATGTAATAGGTTGACCATNTGCTATACGAGAAGAGAGACATGGAGATGAAGGATTATCAGCAGTTGGTAAATCAAAATGCTTGGAAATTTTTCTAATGTCAAGTTTACTTAATCCNAGTTCNGCAAAAGGATGAAGAATATCATTTTCTGTTGCGGCAGTAAGACCAGGTCTAAAATCAGACAGATCGTCAAAATTCGTACCGTCAACAATTGTTTTAATATTTCTTTTTTTTGCAAGAGATGTCAATGTTGTAAATAATTCAGATTTACAATAATAACAACGAT
This sequence comes from Nitrososphaerota archaeon, assembly GCA_002693165.1. Next base: position 15,869 of record NZOP01000006.1, on the reverse strand, counting down.
TTGATGGATTTTGAAGATAATCAGGATTTTCCATTTCATGAGTTTGAATTATCAAATGATCTATTCCAATAAGATTAGCAAGAGATTTGGTATTTGCCAGATCCTGACGTGAAATACTAGGAGAATCGGCAGTGACAGCAAGTGCATTTGAACCCATACTCAAAAAGGCAACTTTTGCTAACAAAGTACTGTCCACTCCACCAGAAAATGCCACTAAAACAGANTCACGATGATTAAACCATGATATTAGTTCTTGAAGTTTTAAATTTACGGTACTTTGCAATTTCTATGTTTGTATAAAGAACTCGATATTTAAAATGTTTACAGTAGAAATTATTTTATTTGAATTGTAGTAGTTTCAGTTACAATAACATCCACTGGAATATCATATTCAGTGGTTGGAATACGATCAAGAACCTGAAAATCAAATGCTAAAGCAATTTTAGTATAACCTGCATGAGTAAGAAAAATATCATAATAACCATGACCAAATCCGATTCTGTNACCGAATTGATCAAATGCTATACCGGGGATTATAATTATATCAAATTCAGTACAAACAGGTTCATCAGAAGGTTCAAGAATCCCAAATGAATTTATTTTCAAGGAATCACGAGAATTAATTTTATAAAATGTCAATGTTTTCTCAGAGGAATTTAATTTAGGCAAACAAACTTGTTTGTCAAGACTAAGTGCATAGTCAATCATATCATGTGTTTGAACTTCGTTATCAATAGAAGAATAAAACGCAATAATATTACATTTTTGTATTGCCGAAAGTGAGAACAATCGTTCTTTAATTTTTGTAGAATTATTTATAATAAACTCTTGAGATTGAGTATTGCGTAATGTTTTAAGTTTACTACGAATCAAATCTTTTTTATTATTCATTAGAATTACNAATCAGTGTCACCACGTGTTTTAAGCCAATTAATCAATGCCTTTTCATTGTTATCGTTGCTGTTATCAACTACAGGAACAACAATATTTTCTTGTTGAGAATTTATAGTAGTAGTAAAGTTTGTCATTTCTGCAAACTCAACTTCGATCCACAATACTCCTTCAAAAAATTGTTCGGCAAAATTATCAGATAGAAATGCTTGTGCAGGATAAGTTAATTTATAGACAATTCCATCAATCCATTTAACAGATGGAGATGACATTGAATGAGATTCAATAGCAGTTCGTCGAGCTAGATTATCAGGTGAATCATGTTTAATTAAATTATAAACAACATATTCTTTTAATGGTTTATAGGATATTTTCATATTTTTCATTATAAATTTTAGTTTATAATACTTAAATGAATAGTGTTAATGCGTCAGGTTCACTAGCCCAAGATAAGAAAGCTGATGCACCAACAATATCATCGACTTCAGGAATAAGATCTTCTTCTTTAACATCCATGAATCCCATAGTAGGTGAACAAGCATGGAGTTTGACGCCGCCGTCTTTAGCCATTTTAATCATTGCATACACATCAGGCCAGAATTTTTCAATCTTGCTCTTCATCATAGTAGAAGCNATCTTAGTCATACCAGGTATTATACCAACTATATTCGGCATAGGCATACCAGGATTTCCGACGGGTGCGATTTTTACAGAATTAACACCATCTTTAGTTAGTACTTTCAAACCCCAGAAAGTGAAATACATATCANAAGTCATTCCCATNGCAGGTGCAGTTGTAGCGAGAACAAGAGCAGGATAAANCATATCAATAGTGCCCTTAGATACGACTAATATGAGTCTTTTTTTCTTAATTTCGTGATTTTCAGNTTGAATATCGGTCAAATTCATCACTTTTTCTTGATATGAAATACGAAGGTTTTGGGAGAAGTATCCTCTATAATACTATCAAGTAGAATATTTCCTGTTGTATGTGCCCAACCTTCAAAATCTANAGGAGCACCAGGATCAGTAGNAATAACCTTAAGAATTTCACCAGANGAGAGTTTAGCGATTTCCTTAGCAGTATTAATAATTGGAAGTGGACAAAGTAATCCTTTTTGATCTAATGTTTGGGAGATATTGAGGTCTTCAGTCATTACTTTGTTCAACTCCGATTAATTACTTAGTAGATGGATCAGCTACTAAACGAATGTATGGTTTAACTGTTCGCCAACCGTCTGGGAAAAGAGACACTGCTTCGTCATCTTTAACGGCAGGAACAATTATAACATCATCTCCTTTTGTCCAGTTTGCAGGAGTAGCAAGTTTATGGTTCACAGTAAGTTGTAAGGAATCAATGATTCGTAAAAGTTCTNTAAAATTACGTCCAGTAGCCATTGGATAACTCAAGTGAAGTTTAATTTTTTTGTCAGGACCAATAATAAACACAGATCGAACAGTTTGGTTATCTGCAGCAGTACGTCCAACACAGCTACCTTCTGTAGAAGCAGGTAACATGTCGTACAACTTAGCAATTCTAAGTTCTGTATCTGCAATAAGTGGATAATTAGGACGGAAACCTGTCACTTCGGCAATATCTTTAATCCAAGAGATATGATCTTCAACAGGATCAACACTAAGTCCAATGACTTTTGTATTGCGTTTACTAAATTCCGGCTCTAATTCGGCAAGTGCACCAAGTTCTGTAGTACAGACTGGTGTGAAATCTTTTGGATGTGAAAATAATATAGCCCATCCATCTCCAACCCAATTATGAAATTCAATTTCTCCTTGAGTAGTTTCTGCTTTAAAATCAGGTGCGACGTCATTTATTCTAAGCGACATCGTAATCTTCTCCAATTATATTTTCTTTTATGTTATTTGGTATCATTTTATAACCCCGTTATAATTATTATGCCGTTGTATATATAAAGATTATGTAAATATATTAAAAATATTCAAAGATCATAGAAATAATTTGAGAAAAAATTATCTCATAGATTTAAAGGAAGATTTGAAAGATTAAATTATAAATAATGAAAATTCTAGTAACTGGAGCAAGCGGATTTATTGGCAAAAAACTTGTGTCATTTCTATTAGAGAAGAACTTGTCTGTACGACTAATGTCTAGGAACTTAGAGAGTTTAAATAATTTTGAACATAATAATTTAGAAAAAATTAAAGCTGACGCAACAAATTATAATCAAGTACGGAATGCACTAAAGGGAGTAGATGTCGCATATTATTTGATTCATTCAATGGAAGGTAAATCAAAAGATTGGGATAAATTTGCGGAGCTTGATAAAAAGATTGCAAAGAATTTTGCAGACGCTGCAACAGAATGTAATGTAAAAAGAATAATTTATGTTGGAGGCTTGACAAGTAATCCAGACTCTGAAATGTCTAAACATATGTCAAGTAGAAAAGAAGTTGGGGAAATCTTAAAGACTTCCAAGGCAAAAGTTACGGTATTTCGTGCATCGGTAATATTAGGTAAAGGTGGCGGAGGCTTTGAAATGATGAGATACCTGGTAGAAAGACTACCTGTAATGATCTGTCCAAAATGGGTTTTGACTAAATTACAGCCAATATACATTGACGATGTAATACNATATCTATATGAAAGTCTGAATGTTAAAGCAACAGAAGGAAAAACGTTCGATATTGGAGGTCCAGATATATTGGATTATAGAGAAATGATGAAAGCTTACGGAAAAATGAANAACAAATCTATAATTATGATAATTATACCATTTCTAAGTCTGANATTCACTTCATATTGGGTAGATCTAGTTACTCCAATCAAAGCTTCGTTAGCTAGACCATTAGTAGAAGGATTAAAAGATGAATCAATAATGACTGAAAAAGCTATAAGGGAATTAATACCGATTCAACTAAAAGGAGTAGATGAATCGTTAAAGTTATCAGTTTACGAGGATGAAAAACATGAATTCACAAAGAAGGAGATGTATCTTTCATATTTGCTATTAATATTAGGAATTATAGGAATTAGTCATTATTTTGTTGATCAAAGATTAATGATGATGTTACCTATTGCAGGAACGGCAACTTTGATTTGGTTGACAATAATTGGAACTGGATATTATTTCATAAAAAAGAGAGCAAGGTTGGGTTCGTTATTGGCAGGAATTGCAGGATGGACTGCGGCATTATTTTGGTTGGCAGATAGCATGTATTTAATTTCTTATTTACCAACAATCGGATCATATCCAATTAGCAAAGGAATAGCAATATTAGAAAGCTATCCTAATGTGAATACTTCGGTATTAAATATAATAGGACTGTTTGTACTTGCGGTATTATTAGTAGTAGCACATTTTACATTTTACGATAAAGAGTTATACACGAAACACAATTCGTAAAATTGTTTTTTCATATTGTGTATTTTTTTGTTCATTGTTTATAACTTGTCTAGAAATCGATTACTAGTGCTAACAATAAAGACTAGTGTCNAATAGTATAAATATAATGACTACAAAATCTAATTAAAATGGTATACATTAGAAATAAACGAGTTAAAGGAACACAATATGCATATTTAGTAAAAAGTGTCTGGGATAAAGAAAAGAAAATTTCAAAGCAAGAAACAATAAAATATCTTGGTAGAACTAATAAAATATCATTAAGTAATATACCTGTAGAATTTAGAAATCATCCAAATGTAAAAAAATTCATTGGAAGAGAATATACTGAAAAGAAACAAAACTATAATNAATTTGTAGAAAAAACACAAAAGGAACTCTTTCAGAAATTATCTGGATCAGGACCAATAGATTATGCAAAGATATACGACAATTATAAAAAAGATTTCACAATAACAGAATTTTATGATAAGATTATTAAACAAATTTTATATGAAGTGGGAGATTTATGGNATACTAATCAACTGCCTATTGGAACNGAACATGTAATCAGTAATAGATTGCTTNGTCTGCTAGTTAATCAACGTAAACATCGTAAGAAAACAACAGCAAAGAAAGGAAAAAATAAAATACTAATCTGTAATCCNTCAGGTGAACAACATAATGTAGCGTGCAATATGTTAGAATCAGTATTAAGCGACAAAGGTTATAATGTATTNAACATGTCACCGTCAACGCCAAGCAAAGATGTGCATAAATATATTACAGACATCCAACCTGATCTAGTATTAGTATCAATAACACTACCAGACAACTTACAAACTGGAAGGAAATTAGTCAAACGTATTCTAGATGATCGAAAAACATCCGTATTAGTAGGTGGGCAAGCAATTAATGAAAAAAATGTACACATGTTTAAACCAGCAGAAGTAATAATACAAGATACGAGTTTAGACAATAGTCTTAAAGAAATAAAAAATATGTTAAGAAAATAATACAGCTAAATAATTAAAAACAATATCAACAACATCAATCTTTCCTTTCCAAGGGACAAGCATTAAAAGTATAAATAAAGAAATGGGGACGGCAGGATTTGAACCCACGATCTCCCGGTCACTGCTGCTCCAAAGGTACATCATCCGTTACGTCAGTCAACCTAAGTTTTTACTATTAGCTTCTGGAGCCGTTAGCGGCACAATGTGCTGACGCCATAACCGAGCTAGGCTACGTCCCCTATTTCTAAAATCAATATTCAAGTTATAATATATATTAGCTGTATTTTGTTTAAATTAATAAATTTCCAGAAGAATCTATTTCTCCTTTTTTAATACGAGTAGAAGAAATAGGATAACCGTCTTTAGCATTTATAATATCTACAATCTCACTAATAATTGCTGATAAACCATTTAAAGTCCTAGTACGATTTAACGATTCAAGACGATGATGATTTTCAGTAGTCAATACAATAATATCAATGTCATATAAAAAACTCGCAGGACCAAAATAATCTTCTAATTTAAATATTTCAAATTTATGATTAGGAAATTTNAATTTTACAAAATTTTCCAAATTTCGAACACGTAAATTATAGTCATTCGAAGTAGTTTTATTGAGTTTGGAAACAAAATTATCTGAAGTAATACCAATAACAACATGACTAGATAATTCAAAGGTTCTTTCTAAGAGACGTTTATGACCTAAATGTAAAATATCAAATGTTCCTCCCACTGCCGCTTTTTTGTATTTATACATTATTGTAATAAGAACTTGTTTAGATTTAGATTTATCTTAATTCAAATATCCAGTATATCTTTTATTATGGTAAATAAAANAATNAGTAAATGATAAATGAACTNGGAATAGACGAGAGATTTATAAAATCAGGGANTATAGCAGCAAAAGTTAGAGATTATTTTAAAAATAAAGATCTAGTCGGAATGACAGTAAATCAAGTTTGTACTGAAGTTGAAGATATGACAAGAAAACTTGGTGCAGAACCAGGTTTTCCATGTGGAGTCTCGATAAACAGTATAACAGCACATTACAGTGGTGAATTATTCGATGAACAAATAATTCAAAATAATGATGTAATCAAACTTGATCTTGGTGCACATATAGATGGATATGTTGCAGATACTGCTACAACAATATGTTATAATCCAGAATACCAAGAATTAACTTTAGCAACTGAAACTGCACTTAATGAAGCAATTCGAAGTGTCAAAAACAAAATTTCTTCTTCCGAGATTGGGAAAATTATATCAAATACTGCAAAAAAATTTGGATTTAAACCAATAGAAAACCTTTCAGGACATTCAATTGAGAGATTTAAGATACANGCAGGAGTATCAATACCAAATGTATGGACGCCATTTGGATCTAGTTTAAAGACAGGCAATGTATATGCAATTGAACCATTCTTAACAGTAAATAATGGTTCAGGATACGTTGTTGATGGGAAAACAAAAACCATTTACATGTTATTAAAAAGNAAAAAAACCGGTGATAAAAAACTGGATGAATTCACCGAGAAAATTTGGAANAGTAGAAACACACTGCCTTTTTCTCCCAGATGGTACTTGGACGATTATAAAAAAGAAGAACTTGATAAAATATTAGATAAACTCGTATCAAAAAAGATTATGAGAGTTTATCCCGAATTGTTAGAGGCNAATGGTTCGGTAGTAGCGCAATTTGAACATACAATAACACCAACAGAGAATGGAGTAATAGTATTAACAAAAACTTAATTCTTTTTCTTAGGTTCGCCATAAATCAAAGAAATCATGAGTTTTTCATTACAATCTTTACAATCACTCGTCAATTTATGAACAATATCTCCTTCAGTAAATTCTCGTTTAGTTTGTTTTTTACATTTAGTACATTGTTCAATTGTATAGACCACTAATATTGGACTTTTTTTATCAGGAGCTCCCATTATTGGTAAAGACATCTATTGAATCACACCCACAGTATTTCCAACACCAACGATTATCACAGTATCGGTTTTTTCTGTTTTTTCTTCAATAATTCTATCAATAACGTCATGAACAGGNTTGACGCTTTCTGCAATTTCTTTTCTCATAACAGATATAGCTTCAACAATAGTTTGTTTTACTACTATTGCATAAATTGGAATATTATTTTGCGTTGCAGATTCTTCGATTTTAAACCTATCAACNCCAATTCCTCCAATTGCAGCTCCNATTCCCTCTGCTATTTCCCCTGTTTTTTCTCCTTCTAATTTCAAAGCAGCATCAATCATAATCAAAAGAGAAGGTTTTTGTTTTTCTATCAATTCCTTTACAGCGTTACCTGGTTGTCCAACAGTACCAGCAGGTCCTTTAGCGGTTACTAATACAACTTTACGGTCTAAAATNGTAGATTCTGCATAAACTGTATCTATCGCGATATCATGTTTTTCTTTTTCAAGCATTAATTTTCCAACAATCAGAGGTCCAATTGCATCTCCAACTGGTTGATTTTTTTTAAAAGCAAGCATTGCTTTGTTTAATGCGTCAGCTTGTAACATGAGAAATGGGAGAATCATCTGAAGTTGAGCTAAAATAATAAGACTTTTTGCCTTTTTACCAACCAAATAAAAATGCCGTACNATTTTATAAACAAAATTAAAAGATGTTGCTATTTCAATTACGTTTTCAACAGAATTAGCTTTTAGTGTATCTAATTCCGGAATCATTTTTTTAATTTCACTTCTCATTCTTTCATCTCGTGTAGTCATAAGATGATCAAGTTTGTTAATAACTCCTGCAGGGTCCAAATCAACAGGCATAATTGTAAAATATTCTAAGAATGAGTCAAGACGTTTTACAATTTCATCTTTGTTATCCACACCTTGGGTAATATGCTCAATAGTTTCCTCTCTACTCTTTTCCTTCATTTCTTTAAGTCGACCAACAGACTTTGATACATCATTAAGTATCAACCAAGTTTGAAGTTTTTGTCCGTATAAAATTAGCAAAGCTAACGGTAAATAAATTATNNCGAGATTAATTAGTGGNTTCTCGGTTATTTGAGCACCAGCGCCTAATATTAAACTAAATTCCAACAAATCAACTCTCTAGATCATATAAAATATGTTTGCACTAGAAAATAAGGATTATTAGTAAAATTAATGTGCCGGCACCATTGCTTCACGAGACCGTTAGGACCTCACTAACACACTGGCGTCGACGGTCTTAACTTCTGGGTTCGGAATGGGACCAGGTGGAACCCCGTCGCTATGGCCGGCAACAAGTAATAATAAAAATTACACATAGATTAACTTTATCATCAATTACACAATAAAATCATATTAACGAAAAGAAACTTAGTAAATCAAGGTGAGATATTGGAGGATTATGCGGTAACGCCATGGGAAGTAAAGGGAAACATGGATTATGACAAACTAGTAAGAGATTTTGGAACGTCTTACATTGAAGAAGATTTGTTGAATAAAATAAAAAAGCATACGGGAGAACTTCATTTTATGTTAAGAAGAAAGGTATTTTTTAGTCATAGAGACTTAACTTGGATAATCGATAGATACGAAGCAGGAGAAAAATTTTTCCTTTATACAGGTAGAGGACCATCCGGGAATACTCATTTAGGGCATTTACTACCTTGGATATTTACACAACACCTGCAAGAAAAATTTGGTGCTGAATTATATTTTCAAATTACAGATGATGAAAAATATATGCATGATAGAAACTTAACTAGTAAACAGGTTTCTGAATTTTCATATGAAAACATTTTAGATATAATAGCACTTGGTTTTGATCCAAAAAAAACATTCATTTTTAAAAATACTGAATATATAAAGAAAATGTATAAAATATCTATAGATATAGCAAAACATGTAACATTTTCCACTGCAAAAGGTATATTTGGTTTTAAAAATAGTTCAAACATCGGAATGATTTTCTTTCCTGCACTACAAGCTGCAACATGTTTCCTACCTTGTGTTTTAAAGGAAAAAAATATACCATGTTTAATTCCTGCAGCAATAGATCAAGATGATTATTGGAGAGGAATAGCAAGAGAAATTGCACCAAAACTAGGATACTATAAACCTGCACAAATCCATTCAAAATTTTTACCTGGATTGCAAAAAGGTGGAAAAATGAGTGCGTCTGAACCAAACACTGCAATTTTTACTACAGATGATCTTGAAGTCGCAGAAAAGAAAATAAAAAATGCGTTTACAGGAGGAAAAAATACAATAGAAGAACATAGAAAATTTGGAGGAGAACCAGAAATAGATAGTGCATTTCAATATCTCAATATGTTGTTGGAAAAAGATGATAAACGAATGGAAGAAATAGAAAAAGACTACAGGGCGGGAAATTTATTATCAGGTGAATTAAAAGAGATTACTATCGAAAAAACAAAAGAATTTTTAAAAGAACATCAACGAAAGAGAAAAGCGGCCGAGAAAATTTTCGATAAATTTATTTTAAAAGATTAGGTGTTATAAGTGCCAGATATGAATCCAGAAAATTTTCATTTGTTAGAAAAGAAAGTACTGAAAGTATTACGTTCAAAGAATTTAGCAGATTTAGAACAAATAGTTAACGAATCGGATCTAACTATAGATCAAATTAGACGATCTATAGAATGGTTAAAAGAGAAGAAACTTGTAGATCTAGAAATTAAAGAAGAGAAAACAATATCATTAGGAAAAGAAGGTAAAAAAGCAAAGGAAAATGGATTACCTGAGAAAAGACTTGTTGACAAATTAAATAATGATGAAAAGATAGAATTAGAAAAATTATTCGCTAGATCAGACTTGGAACAAGATGAATTATCTGCGGCGCTTGGATATGCAAGAGCTGAAAAATGGATTACAATTTTTAAAGAAAATAATACAATAATGATAAAGAAAGATAATAATATTCCTAAATCGAAATTAGAAGAAATATTAAATAAAATTTCAGATCAGATGCACTTGACAAATTTTACGGAAGATGAAAGAAAAGTACTCAGGGTAATGTCAAAAAGACCAGATTATATAGTTGAAGAATTAACTAAAAAAGTCAAAGTAAGAATTACTGAAACTGGACTAAAAATTTCGGAAAAGATAGGAGACGAAGATTATACTGATGTTCTTACGCCAAAGCTATTAGAATCAGGAGAATGGCGCAATGTAAATTTCAGACCATTAAATGTTGAATCTGCATCTCCAAATATCTACTCGGGAAGAAAACACCCAATCAGAATATTTATTGATGAAGTAAGAGAAATTTTTGTGTCTTTAGGATTTCAGGAAGTTGAAGGTCCAATTGTACAATCTTCATTTTGGAATTTTGATGCATTATTCACTCCACAAGACCATTCTGCAAGAGATATTCAAGATACATTTTATCTTGATAAGGAAGAGTCAACATTGGATATTGATAAACAGATATTAAATAATGTATCAAACGTACATGAAAACGGATCAGAAACAGGATCAGAAGGATGGGGATATAAATGGAATGTAGAACTTGCAAAAAAGATGGTAATAAGAACTCATACTACATGTGTGTCAGTTAGACATTTAGCAGACAATAAACCTGTTGAAGATAGAGTATTTTCAGTTGGAAGAGTATTTAGAAATGAGAAAGTCACATTTAAGAATCTAGTAGAATTCCATCAGATTGAAGGAATAGTTGTGGGAGATAAAGTAACATTAAGAGATTTAATGGGATTACTTACAAAATTCTATAATAAATTAGGGTTTAATAAGATAAAGTTTTGGCCTTCATTTTTTCCTTATACGGAACCGTCATTACAATCTATGGTTTATCATGAAGGATTATCAAAATGGATAGAATTAGGAGGTATGGGAATATTTAGACCTGAAGTTACAAAACCACTAGGAGTAAATAATCCTGTGTTAGCTTGGGGAAGTGGACTAGAAAGACTAGTTATGTTAAGATATGGAATAGATGACGTAAGGAAACTTTATGAAAATGACTTGGATTGGTTAAGAGGAGTTCCATTATGCCCGTAGTTACAGTATATTTTGATAGATTATTTTCTATGTTAAAAGGTGAAATATCTAAAAATGAACTGGTTGACATAATACCATATTTAGGACTAGATATTGAGGAGAAAACAGAACAGTATATAAAAATAGAATATAATCCAAATAGACCAGATTATTCTACAGATTATGGCCTTGCAAGAGCTCTAAATAGTTTTTTAGATTTTGAAAAAGAATTTCCTCGATATAATGTAACTGATGGAGATGTAGATATACATGTTGATAAATCGATTGAAAGAGTAAGACCGTATATTGTAGCAGTAGTTATCAAGGGGATTAAATTAGATGATGAATCAATCAGACAAATAATAACTATGCAAGAGGATCTTCATAATGGAATAGGAAGAAAGAGAAAGAAGGTTTCAATAGGAATTCATAACTTTGATGTTATTAAAGCTCCTATAGAATACATTACAGTAGATGAATCATTTTCATTTATTCCATTAACAAAAAATAAACAAATGACAATAAGGGAAATATTAAATTCCGAAATTGGTGGAAAATATTCTAAAATACTATCAGAACACAAATTATACCCAATACTCAGAGATGCAAATAAAGAAGTATTGTCGTTTCCTCCAATAATTAATGGAGATTTGACAAAATTAGATTCAAAAACAACTAATCTGTTTATTGATGTAACAGGTACAGAACTAGCAGCTGTAAACAATGCACTATCTATATTATTTACAGCATTAAGCGATGCAGGTGGCAGTATACATTCTGTAAAAATAAGTTATGATAACAGAACGGAGACAACGCCAGAAATTCCGGATAAAGTATTTAAAGTTAAATTATCTTATGCAAAATCCCTTCTAGGTTTAGAATTATCAGGAAAAGAAGTAGTAGAATATTTGAGAAGATGTAGAATGTTGGCTGAAATAGATGAAGATATAATAAAAATAAAAACACAGCCATTTAGGTTTGACTTGATACATCCAGTAGATTTAGTAGAAGAAATCGGATTAGGTTATGGGATACAAAATTTACAACCGACACTACCAGGATCTAATATGACGGGAGGATTTGATAAAAAACAGCAATTATTGACACAAACAAGAGATGTATTGACTGGATTGGGATTAATTGAGATTATGACTATAGGCCTAATTAGTCAAGAGATATTAGATAAATCCAATATAAAAAATAAGGACATTATCAAAGTAGTGGATACAAAAAGCATAGAACATGAAATATTGAAAAATTCAAACATACCTGGAATTCTTAAGACATTCTCAAGAAATATTCATAAAAAATATCCTCAACGTATTTTTGAAATCTCAAAAATTTTTCTAAAAGATAATAATACGATCAAAGAGCAATATAATTTAACAGTAGGATTAGCACATGCAACAGTAAACTTTACTGAAGCAAGTTCATACCTAAACGCAGTGGGTAAACAATTATTTAATATAGACTTTCGAACAGCGGCAAGTGAAAATGAAGTATTTTTGAAAGGAAGGGTTGCAAACATCTTTAATGGAAAAACACATATAGGAATAATAGGTGAGATTCATCCCCAAATATTAGAGAATTTTGCAATACGAACACCTGTTGTATTATTTGATATCAATTTAGAGGAATTATTAAGAGAAAAGCTATTCTGAAATAATGGAAACTTTGTTCATCACAACTCTATCATGTGGATTGTCGTTTCCATCTCTAGGCATACTAACAATCTTATCAACAACATCCATACCTTCAACAACTTCGCCAAAAATTGAATACTGTCCATCAAGAAAATGTGAATCAGCTACAACGATAAAGAACTGAGAACCTGCACTATTGATGTCTTGACTACGTGCCATAGATAAAATTCCTCTATTATGTTTCAATGTTTTACTAAATTCTGCATTAACAACTGTATTAGGGCCTTTTGCAGAATGACCTCCCATACCATGTGTACGTCGATCTTCGTCTCTAGAATTAGGGTCTCCGCCTTGTATCATAAACCCGGGGATAATGCGATGAAAAGTAGTTCCGTCATAATATCCTTGGCCAGCTAATTGTACGAAATTATCAACATGTCCTGGAGCAGCATCGGCATAAAGTTGTATAACAATATTGCCAAAGTCAGTTTCTATAACAGCTTTTGGTCCTTCCATACTATTACTCGAGGAAATAAAGCCGTCATCACTATTAAAGATAAAATTTGCTCCAACGAGTAGAATAATACCTATAACAGCAGTAACAATAATCCTATTATTTCCTTTTAGCATGAATCAGATTAATATATAAGATTCTTAAAGATTTCTTTTTAAAAAGACAAATAAATCATCGTATGAAAATATTATTGTGGTCATAAAGACACTGTGACGGCCAATTATGAATAAGTGTGTAAAATACGTTAATGATTTATTGGCCACCCAGCGGTGTGACAGATCATAAATAGCCCCGAGTTAAGAGGAATGGTAAGGAAAGGTATTGAACCAACCAATGATCTATGTCAGTCAGAGGCGGGGCATAATAAATATTAAAAAGGTAACGTGAGTTTAAATGTTGGGAGGATTATAAAAAAAATGAGCAAGAGTAATTTGAATAGAGAAGAATTAATACGTATATTAGAAATAAAGTCTAAAAGCTATATTTCAAGTTTTGATAAAGCATTACTCAAAGTTTTCGACGGACATAGTTGGTCAAGTTTTCATGAACCTTTAATGTATGCCACACATGGTGGAAAAAGAATAAGACCTTTGATTTTAATGTTGTCTGCAGAATCTGTCGGAGTACCAGCGGGCAAAACAGATCTCGCTTCAGTAGCAGTTGAATTGTTACATACAGAATCAATTATACATGATGATATAATTGATGAACAAATAAAAAGACGTGACAGAGATTCGTTTCATAAACGTTATGGAAATAATACTTCTATTCTAACAGCAGACTTTGTATTTGGAATTATTTTAGAGATTGCATCGAGATATAATGATCCACGAATTGCAAAAGAACTTTCACTAGCAGCAATAAGAATGTGTGAAGGAGAACAAAGAGAATTAGGAGTAAACTTAAGAAAAGTTTCGTGGGTTGAATACCTAACAATAATTAGTGAGAAAACAGCGGCATTATTCCAAACATCAGCAAAGCTAGGAGCAATAATTGGAGGAGGAAACGAAGAAGAAATTGATAGTTTAGCTGGTTTTGGATTAAATTTAGGAATTGCATATCAGATTCATGATGATATTTTAGATTGGAATGAAGACGCTAAATTTACCAACAATATAAAAACAAATGATCTAAATGATGAAAAACATGTAAATTTGAAAAAATTAAGAGAAATGGCCAATGTTTATGCAGAAAATGCAAAGAAACATCTAACAATTATCAAAGATTGTGAACAAAAAAAGTTTCTTAATGATTTAGCAGACTTTACAATTAGACGGGATTTTTAGTAAAAAAAGATATAGTAATATCATTAGTCAGATCGTATAGTAGATTTGGAAATATTCCAGTGAAAACTATTATGATAGAAGCAAAAACTAGAACTGAGACAAATGTAAGTGGTTCTTGGATTTTTTTGAGTGTGGTCTCATCCATATACATTCTTTTTATAACAAGTAAATAATACGCTACAGAAATTGCACTATTAACTAATCCAGCGAGAGCAAGCCAAGCATATCCTGCGTCAACTGCAGCTGCAAACAGCACTAATTTACTCCAGAAACCATTCAGTGGAGGAATTCCTGCCAAGCCCAATAATGACAATGCTAAACAAAAAGAAGTAATGGGCATTATTTTTGAAAGACCGTTATAATTAGATAAATCACTACCAGAAGTTTTCAATCTAACTAAAGCAGCTGCAAGAAAAGCAGAAGCTTGTAGTACAGCATGGTTGAAAGAATGATATAATAAACCAGTCAGTCCTAGATCGGTATACGGTAACACTACTATACCTATAAGAAGATATCCAGCTTGTGCAATGCTTGAATATGCCAGCATCCTTGTAATTGATTTTTGAGTAAGTGCGGCAAGGTTACCAAGAGTCATTGTTACCAAAGCAACGATAGACAGTGCAAGTGATAGATCGAAATAGAACAATGGGAATATAACTACAAATATTCTTATTGCTGCGGCAAAACCAGCTTTCTTTGTAGCGGCAGATAATAATGCACTAACAGTTGTAGGTGAACCCTCATAGGTATCTGGAATCCACATATGGAATGGAACAATTGATAATTTAAGTCCAAGACCTGCAAGAATTGAGATAGTAGAGAATATGACAAACGGAAGCATATCAGGAGAGAGCGAAGTAAGCGATTGTGAGATTACATCAAGGTTTGTTGAGCCTGTTATTCCGAACATGATTGATATTCCATAGAGAAGAATACCAGACGATAATGCGCCAAGAATAAAGAATTTAACAGCAGCCTCATTTGAGAGTTTATCTTGTTTATTATATCCTGCTAAGATGAATGTTGGAAGACTCATCAGTTCCCATGCAACAAACATAACAAGAAGATCAACTGCAAAGGAGAGCATAGTCATTCCAATTGCTGTAAATAATAACAATGAATAGTAGATACGCTCATTGGAATTACCTTTCATATAATCAAAGGAGGTTATAGAAA
>NZOP01000005.1 GCA_002693165.1 Nitrososphaerota archaeon | reverse complement strand
CGGCGTAATATCTCCTGAAACAGAAAGAGATTTGTTTGTAAAATCAAATTTTATGTTATTGTTGTTCACTTGTAGCTCTTGATTCGCTAGTTCTATTGTATGACTCTCTCTATTATCACATCTTAATGGATTGTTCAAATTACATTTGTTTATCGTTAATTCCCAAGCGCCTAATTCGTCATTATCTTTGAATTTATATACGGAACTGGGATTGTTTTGTACGTCCAATTCAGTTATTATTGTTCCTTTGGGATCTCTTAGTTCTATATTTGCAAATGTCTTTGAATGAATCCAAATTGTTTCTCCGATTATATATGTAGGAGTTCCTGTTTCACTGTTGAATAGTTTCTCTGGAGAATACCCAATTCTCACTGATTCTGTATTTTTAATCTGTGATGATGCTAAAGGAACTAGTAGTATTAATATTAAGATTAGTGAAAATATTTTTCTCAAATTCCTTTCCTCCATTCAAATATGTTTGCTACGATTACAACAATAAAAATCGACATTAAAGCTAATGCACTGGCTTTTATTATAGTGCTGATTGACTGAAAAATTGTTGAGAATCCTAAAATAAATACAAAATTTAATAGAATTGCTAGAATTAACGTTAATCCTATTTTCCCTAAATTTTCTACATTGAAAAATGTCTTTGTCCAAGGCCCATCAATATCGATTTTATCTATTGTATGACCTCTAAATAGTCTAAAATAGATATACAATGCAGAAGAAATTCCATATATTGTATTAATTATAATCCAGTTGGAAGTTTGTAATCCTCCTCCTAAATTTGTCGGTGCAATAGGAATTTCAGATTGAATTATATTGGCAATTAACATTTGCAATACAAAAATTCCATTGACGATCATATTCCCGCCATGTTCTATTAGTTGTTCATTTGATGTGATTTCTATTGGATTGCTTATGACTATGAAATTCAATATGCTCAATATAACTAATGTATATAGGATGTGAGAAATCGGTGAACCTCTGACTTTGATTAGATTATACCAATGACTTATTATTCCTAATATAGGTAGAACTATGAACAGTGATGCTATGCCTGCTAGGTACAACTCTACTGCAGATCCAAAATATCTGCCTGGGACCTCGCCAAATTCTGATAATATTAACAATATCATGATTAATGAAGGAAAAACTACTGGCGTGGTCAATGTAGTGATTATCATTGAATCTTGTATTGCCCCTGGTCCTTTTGTAAGTCTATAAATTAAAGCAAAGATTGATAATATTGCCATAAATACTGAAAATGAATATAATTCAAATGCAAATATGTTTGTTATCAAAGAAAATATCAATTTGTGATATTCTGTAGAATAAAATTGTACTAAATATGGTATTGAAATTCCAATTGATAATAATATGACATAACTTGTTCTCAAAACTGATCACGCCATTAATACTTGCACTTGTGTAAATTTATCTAAAATTCTTCTGACTATGTTGTCTTTTTGACATAATTCAATATTCAAATTCTTTGTTTGTGAATATCTAAGTTGTTTCTGCAAATGCTTTCTTTCATTTTCTAATAATATTTCTCTAGCTTCTCTTACTTCATTTTTTTCATTATTTTCTTTAATAAACGAGTTTGTGTCTAGAATGAAGATACTTATTATGCTATCCTGATTTGTTCTTCTTGTGAATTTTTCTATATCTATGTTCTCTGGAAATGGAGAGTCTATTATAAATAAAAATATTGATGGTCCATGTTCTCGTGTTAATGAAAAATTAATTAATGTTTCTGTGTTTAAAGATTCATCTGCTTTAATTTGATGCAATCTATTACAAAGTTCGTATGTACTTCCACTAATTGATACTGGTTTGTTTCTTTCACTAAATATTACGTTAAATTTTCCTCCTGCATTGTTTACAACCGATGATATAGTTATTGTTGCCTGTACTACTGCATCTAATTTTCTTTTTCCTATTCTTCCATCATTCATATATTTGTTATTTAAAATAATTAGATTAACATCTATTTTTTTATCCAAGTCAAATTGTTTAATTTTTGGTATTTGATTTGGACTTTTTGCCATATATTTCCATGCAATTTTTCTATAATCATCTCCTGCTGCATATTCTCTGATACCACTAAAATCCGATCCTAACGGATCTGGTTTTGTGCTGATTGGTAATGATCCAAGTTGAATATGAGAATCTATTAATCCTCTTGCCGTTCTTATGTTTGGCAATACTGATACAAAATCATCATTTTGAATCTCTCTTTTTTTATAAAATAAACCGAATTTATCAAACAATCCTAATGATAGAATTCCCAAGTTAATTTTTCCCATTTGAATTGCTTTGACTTCAGATTCTAATTCTACCTTTGTTTCAGGTGATAAATTTAATATGTAATCATTTGTTTCATTTATCTCTTCTAATTCATTAGGAATTTTGTTTAAGATTTTTAGTAAACCTAAAGTTCTAAGTCCATTATTTTCTAATGTTGTTTTAATTGATAAATTTTCTCCTACAAATAATCTGTTTTTTGTAATTTTTCTGACTACTTCTATTTTTTCTAGTTCAGTTGATGAAAATAAAAAAATAAAGAGTTCTACCAAAAATATGGAAAATAAAAACATTGAAATTGTTACAAATATTAGTTCGCCAGAAATTACAGAAATTGCTATAAAAAAGAAAAGCGAACTGAGAATTGTATAACCTCTTTTAGTAATCAATTCTTTCATCTTGGCGGTTTGATATCTGAAGTTATTTCGTTTATTAGTTTTTGAATTAAATTATAATCAATTATTCTTCCTGTACTTATGTTTCTTAGTAGATAGTCTGGATCAATTATGAGTCTATGGTTTAGTATTGGAAACAATAGCGATTTTACGTCATCTGGAGTAACATAATCTCTTCCATCTATTGCAGCACTTGCCTTACATGCTTGTAACAGATGTATTGACGCACGCGGACTTGATCCCAGATTGATTTTATCGGATTGCATTCTGGTTGCATTCATTATGGATATTATATACTCTTTGATTTCTCTTGGTGCCTTTACATTTGTGGATATTTCCTCTCTTGCAGCAATTATATCCGATTCAATTGCTTCAAATTCTTGATTAATTTCTCCTTTTTCAAATTTTTCAAGAATCTTTAGTTCATCTGATTTACTTGGCAAGTCCATAACAATTCTGAACATGAATCTATCTAGCTGCGCTTCAGGTAATGGATATGTTCCTCTCATTTCTACAGGATTTTGCGTTGCAATTACCATGAATGGNTGAGATAATTGTTCAGTTTGTCCTTCTACGGTTACTTGATATTCTTGCATTGCTTCTAGTAGGGCNGATTGTGTTTTTGGTATTCCTCTGTTTATCTCATCTGCNAAAACCACATTGGCAAATATCGGACCTTTACGAAAGAAAAATTCCTGTTCTTTTGCATTGAATACAAATGTTCCTGTGATATCCGATGGAAGCATATCTGAGGTCAACTGAACTCGTTTAAAGTCTAGATTTAGTATATTTGCAAAAGATTTTGCCATCAGTGTTTTTGCTATTCCTGGAACTCCTTCTATTATTACATGTCCTTGTGACAATAATGCTATAGTTATTAGTTTAGTCTCCTTCTCTTTTCCAACTATCTTATTGGATATCTGTTCATTGATTTTTTCAAAAATATCATTTGCTATCAATTTTTATCATCTCTAAAATCATTTGCGTATAAAGAATGTAATAATTTGATTCTTGAAAACATTTCTTCATTTACAAATCCTTCTCTCATCATTTTTTTTGCATTTGATATTGTATTTAATTCAGTTTGTCCAGTGTTTTTCTGTTTAATTAATTTTCCTTCCAATTCATTTAATAATATTCCTGTTGATCCATAGTAATTTGGCATGTTTTTATTTAGTTCTAATATTCCATTATATGTAAAACTAGTCTGTTTATTCTGTATTTGTGTTATTAAATTCCTCTTTTTGATAAAGGAATAAAAAATCATTGCCGCTGAAATTGATATTATTGAGATAATTATCATATCCATTTATATTTCTACCTTCTGAATAATGAATTTATTATGTGTTATTATTTTTCTTAATATTTCATTCATCGTAAGTAAATTTTTTGAATCAGTTTTTGTTCTAAATCTTGCTAATTCATATTGTTGATACGCTGATAAAAGTAAATTAGATATGTTTGCTAATTCAGCAATATTTGTCGATGTTTTTTTGATCGTTTCTAATTCTGTTAACGATTTATCTTCAGGATAATTTTCCATATTGGATAAATTTGTTTTTAATAAGTTATAAGCAAATATTATACCTTCATTGAAGTTGGCACTCGCATTATAATTTTCTAATTTATTGAACATTTTTTCACTTCCAAATGTAATGTTTTTGTTTGTTTTTACATTATTTCTGCGCATTTTGATTCGTGGATAATATAAACCCCAAATAATTATCATTCCTAATGCAATTATTGTTGAAATCATTAGTCGTATTAATCCTGATATTGAGATAATTTCCATGTTAATTACCTGATTTTTTGTTTACATCGATAGAATATATTGATGCTTTTAGTGGATTCTCTGCAGAAAACTCTCCAACTTTGAAGTTTTCTATTGGATTGAGATCAATAATTGCAACTTTTTCTATATTTCTCACATTTATTACTTCAAAGCCTGTTATTTCAGCTCTTTCAGATATTAGTTGAATTGCAACAGGTTCTAATAATAATGGAGAATTTTCATAAATTATTGTAATAGTTTCTTTAGGGTATATTATTCCTCCATTCTTGTCCTTGAATTCTAAATTGTAAGACGGTATTGAGTATTTTGATATCATCCAGTCAATTTTATTTTCTGTATTTGCTAGAACTGATATAGTTTCATTCTTGGATATTCCTTGATAATTTACTCTTAATGTATATTCTCCTGCGAATAAATCAAAGACTGCTATTCCATTTTCATCTGTGTTTGATGAAACTGTATATTCTCCCATTTGATTTGTTTGTACATCTCTCATATTCCAAAATATTTCCACTAATTGTTCTGTGACAGGATATGCTTGTTCGACTTCCTCTTTCATGATTACATTGACTNCTAATGTAAACACACTTTCATCTCCTATTCCTGCTGGTGAATCCGCCAAATTTCCCTGTTGATCGTCNAATGAACTGTCTACTGGACCAAGACCTGAATTTTGTACAANCTGCAACAAAGAAAATAGAAAGATAAATGATATCAACAANGATAAAATCTTTGGACTGAANAATCGAATTTTTTTATAGNNTTTTTTAAATTCTTNAGACAATTGATCATCTGCCTNTGTTTCTATATACGCTGTATATNGCAATACCTACTGCAATTATTGCAATNAATATGTAGATATTCTCTTGAAAGTCTCCGATAATATTNGTCTGACNNCNGTCATCNCNTGGTAATTTNAACGCTGCTATAATTCCAGGTGTATTTGCTGCTACTTGACCTCCTCCNGANGGTACGAATAACATCATATCTCCTCTTGCAGTTGCACCTACTGTNATTGTTCCAGCTCCTAATCCTCCCCATTGGACTTTACGCAATTCTTCACCTGTTTCTTCATCCACCGCATACATTACACTTGCTCTGTCTACTAGATACACTACTCCTCCACTTACCATTACTCCTGAGCTTTGGTATCTGTTTGGCATTTCAAATGTCCATTTTATACTCATATCTGATACATCTATTGCAAACAATGTTGAATTTTGTCTTTCACCTGGAACTGCACCATAGATGAATCCTTGTATGTCTTTTCCTTTGTAATCTACTGGACCTTCAGTTACTGTCCAACAAACCTTTTGACTTACATAAAATAAAATCCCTTTAGAATAAGCTCCCGGATGTTCAATACCTCCATTTCCTCCAGGACAAAATGATTTTCCCACTAAAGATTTCTGGGATATAGTTAAATTTGCATCATTTCCTGCATCATCATTTGGAACATTAAACGCTTGATTTCCTAGCCTTAATGCTGGATGCACTTTTTTACCTGTTTCTGCATCTAGTACAAAAACATGATCTGTTTTTGAACCTGCCATTAATATTTTCTTCTCTTCNCCATTAATTTCAGNTTCACCAAGAATTACACTCCATCCAACTTCATGATCATTGATGTCATGTGGAGCAACTTGATAATACCACTTCATTTCTCCATTATCAATATTTAATGCAATAATTGAACTTGCGTATAGATTTGGTCCTGGTCTTAATGCCGCATCAAATACTCCTGAACTGCTTCCTGTTGAAAAGTATAAGGTTCTTGTATCTTCATCTACTGCAAACATGCTCCAAACAGCTCCTCCTCCAATTAAATCGCTATCGCCCCAGTCATTTCTATATGGTTTTATATTTCCTTTGTCTGCATCTTTAAAATCCCAATCTGGGTCTCCTCCAGATGGCGGTATTGAAAACCAACGCCAAACTTCTTTTTGTGTATTTACATCATACGCTACAACGAAACCTCTTCCTCCTCCATCTTGAACTGAAGGCCTTGCTATCAATAAATTATCAAAAATTATTGGTGAGTGTTCTCCAAAATATAATCCCGTGTTTCCTTCTACATCTTTACAAACATCTTTTATAACAAAAATTTCTTCTCCATTACTTGCATCTAATGAAATGATTCTACAATCTGACGCCATGAAATAAATTACTCCTTCATGATATGTTATGCTCTTTTGACTTAACACTGGCCACCACCATTCTTCGTCAACAAATTCCATTACATTTACTTGATATTGCCAAACTTCTGCACCTGTTTCTGCATTAATTGCAATTATTCTATTGTAGAATGTTGCTATGTACGCAATGCCATTCACTATTAATGGAGCTGTTTGTAATCCTAATGATGGTGCGACATATGGGATTTTAAATGGATCTTCTGGCACTTGATAAATCCAGCTTAAAACTAAGTTATCTACATTGTTATTGTTTATCGAATTTTGTTGATGTGTGTTGGTGTTCTGTAAGTTTGCAGCAGGGCTTACCCAATTAAATTCTGGTTTTTGTGAAATTACTGCTGGCACGCTTGCTATTAACAAAATTAAGATAAGCATCATTGCGATGCCTATCTGTAGAGCCTTCATATAATAATATTTGACTCGATGTTAATAACTATTCTCGGTTTAACCTATTCCTTTAGGCAGTGTTGAACCTAGTCCAAGACTTTCGAATTCCTCTATGTATTCTGCTTCCTTTGCTACATGTTCAGGTTTTGGATAGTGTATGAAACCTTTGTCTAATGCTTGACTTACCCAATATTCAGTAACTGTTCCAGGTCTTGCTGGTACCATTCCATCTAATGTTCTTCCTAGTTCATTTTGCCAATCACTACTGAATATGAAGTTAAGGAATAGTTCTCCTGCAGCCTTATTTTTACCTGCTTCTGTTAAACCTGCACATCTTGCAATTGCCGATGGCGGAATGTCTGTTAGCACTAATGGTTTTAGACCTCCTTCCCTCATGTAAGAATAGTCATCTCCCATTCCTTGTTTACGAAGTGTTGCTGGAAGACCAAATAAATGCTGACCTAGTCCTAAGTTATGTGT
The DNA here is from genome assembly GCA_002693165.1 of Nitrososphaerota archaeon. Next base: position 963 of record NZOP01000005.1, on the reverse strand, counting down.
CATGTGTAAAAGACATTCATAAGTACTAGGTGGAACATTCTTTGCCATGCCTTTCATAAGTTCTGTCCATCTACTTTCACCCAAATGTTCTTTTAATGAAATTAGATAAAAGAATCCCATCTTTCCTTCAGGGAACCTTACAAGTGATTGAATTGCATGACTTGATTGAATCTTTTGTCCAGCTATTCCAACTTCTCCATCGTGTTTGCTCCATTTTGGATCAATATATTCCTCGAAGGTTGTTGGCAAGTAATCTAAACTTCCGTATAACTGTTTGAATAATGCATCATTGTACACAACACCTGTTGGCTCGACTGCCATAGCTGCCCAAGTCGCATCTTCATTTTTGATTACATCTGGCCATAGTTTAAGATGTGTTTGTTTTATTTCTTGTCTACATTCTCTCAACAATCCCTTGTTTGTCATTTGTATTAGCATAAATTGTGGCATCATTACTACATCTGCAGTACCTGGTTCAATATGCCTGTTATCTCCATCACTTGGCAGATCTTTGAATAACACTGCTTCTCGTTCAATTCTTCTTTCAATTGGAACTGGATGTGATGAAATATATTCAACATGCAAATTTAGATGTTCATATTTCTTACGAAACGCCTTGACAGAATTCTGTAATACTCCTCTCAATGAAGCATATACGATTAATTTTCCATCCGCTTTTGCATCTCTTTCTAATTCTTGAAGCCATTTTGGCGTAGAATCTTCTTGAAGTGGATCTTCAATTCTTATTTCTGCTTTACTTTCTGCTGTAATTTGTGCCATAAAAACTAACTATTGATTTAATTTAAAACAATATATGTAGAATAATTCTAACTCGTTTTTTATTCTAATACTAATGAACATGCCGATGAAGGTATTTCAATGAACACATTATCTCCAGCTTTGTATAATGGGTAATCTGTCGATGGTCTTGAAACTTTAATTTTCTGATCTTTAACTAATATT